>DASYZF010000222.1:0-5834 GCA_035946515.1 Gammaproteobacteria bacterium
GACATCCTGCGGGCCAACCACACCTGCGGCCTCGGCAAGACGCCCGAGGGCAAGTACCAGGTGGTGTGGCCGGGGCTCATCAACCACTGGATCCACTGCCCGGAGGATCACGGGCAATATCTCGGCACCCTGGACCGGGGCAGCACCGCGGAGGACGTGGTGCACATGCTGGAGGGCGAGGAATGAGGTCTTACCGCACGCGCCATGCGCGGGAAAGACTGGCCTTCGACCGCTGGGCGCTCTGGTGCGAGCGGCAGTGGCAGGAGTCCTTGGGGCTCCCGCGGGTGACCTGGCTCGCGAAGCTGATGCAATACGGCGAGCGGCTCGGGACGATGCGGGCGGCGGTGGAAGCCTTGCCGCCGGACTACTCGGATGCGGAAGGGGTGGACAGCTTCATGGGATGGTTGCGGGGCGCTTGCCCGCCCATCCACGCGGCCTTGCTGGCCCGGCACCGGGGCATCGTGCTGGAACGGAAGGCGGTAGTCCCCACGCGCGGCGTGGAGCGGGAATACGCGGAATGCCTCCTGGACGACGGTTCGCCGGCGGGAGTGCAACGCTTCAGGCGCCTGTGCGAACAAGGCTATCGGCTATACAGGGATGGGGCGGGAAGAAACGCAGCCTAAGCTATGCGTCCAGAATGTATGGAAAGCGAGGTGGCTGCGCCACCTCCCCGACTTCGCATCCTGCTACGTCGGCCGGGACTGCCCGTGCCCTCTCGCTACGCTTCCTGCTCCGCTGACGGTCCAGGGCATACGTCCTGTAAGCACGCTCGAAGCATGCTTCGAGCCCCTGTCCACCTGCCCGCCGCATGCGGCGGGCCCGGCTTTCGCCGGGGTGACGCGGGAGGCCTGATTTTGAACTGGATCCCGGCCTACGCCGGGATGACGCGGGTAGGAACCCGCGTCACTTGAAGATGCGGCGCATCTCGCTGCGGATGTTGAGGAGTTCCTGGCGGTGGGCTTCCACCAGCGCCTTGAGGCAGGTCTCGCCAGCGGGGGTGAGCTTGAGATGCGCCACGCGCCGGTCACGCTCGGAACGCTCGCGGCGCACCAGACCCGAGGCTTCCAGGCGGTTGATGAGCCCCACGGCGCTGTTGTGCCGCACGCCGAGATAGGCGGCGAGGCCGTTCATGTTGATGCCTTCGGGGTCTTCGCTGGTGCGGATGGCGAGCAGGGTCTGATACTGCATGGAGGTGACGCCGCGTTCCTTGAGGATCAGCTTGCTGGCGGAGAAGAATTGACGCAGCGCCACGCGCCAGGAGGCGATGAGCCGGTATTCCGCCGGGATCCACAGGGCTTCAGAGGTCTGAGGTTGATCGGCCAATTTGGCGGTATCCATGGTGTCTCCCGAGGTCACTATGTCGTCAGGATTAGGTAATGGTAAGCGGCAGACGGACAGCAGGCATGTCCGTTACGAAACGATATATAACGCCGATATGTCGGATGTGTTGACGCGGCGCGGGAGGATCGGGGTATTTACCGGTATTCGAAGGGGTATTTGCGGCGGTGATATCTGTCGTGGGTGCCGCCGGGCGCGCGAGGATCGCCGGGAGAAATGTCGGCTTGTTTACCTAATGCGGCGGGCCGGCTGCGATGCTCACTCGTCGTCCGGCAGGGGCGGGGCCTGGTTCAGCAGCAGCCAGTAGAGCCCGAGTTGCCGCACCGCTTCCAGGAACTCCTCGAAGCTCACGGGTTTCCGGACGTAGCTGTTGGCCCCGAGGCTGTAGCTCTCCACCATGTCCTTCTCTTCCTTGGAGGAGGTGAGCACCACGATGGGCAGCAAGCTGGTGCGCTTGTGGGCGCGCACTTTCTTCAGGACTTCCAGGCCGTCCACCTTGGGCAGCTTCAGGTCCAGCAGCACCACCTGCGGCAGGGGGTTGTCGTAGTGCACGCCATCCGGGCCGCGGCCATGCAGGTAGTCGAGGGCGACGGCGCCGTCGGGGCAGACGACGATGCGGTTGGAGATGTTGTTCTTCTCCAGGGCCCGCATGGTCAGGTCCACGTCGTCGGGGCTGTCTTCCACGAGCAGGATGATCTGGTCACTCATCGGGGCGGCCCTCTTCGAGAGTGAAACGGAACACCGCACCCTTGCCGGTCTCGCCTTCGGCCCAGGCGCGGCCGCCGTGCAGCGCCGCGACGCGGGCCACGGTGGCGAGGCCGATGCCGGTGCCGGTGAACTCGGATTCGGCGTGCAGGCGCTGGAAGGCGCCGAAGAGCTTGTGGGTGTACTGCGTGTCGAAGCCGGCGCCGTTGTCGCGCACGCAGAAGGCGATGACGCCGTCATACCGCTCGGTGGACACCTCGATCCGCGCCGCGGGTGTCCTGGAGGTGAACTTCCAGGCGTTGCCGATGAGGTTGTCCAGCACGATCTTCACGAGGCCGCCGTCGGCGTGGGCGCGCATGCCGGACTGGATGCCCGTGACCACCTCGCGCGCGGGCTCCTTCTCGCTCAGTTCCTTCACCACTTCGGCGGCGAGCGCGCTCACGTCGACGTCGCCGCGCCTGACGTTGCGCCGCGAGACCCGGGCGAGGGTGAGCAGGTCGTCGATGAGCACGCCCATGCGCTGGGTGGTGGCGCGGATGCGGGTGAGATACTTGCTGCCGCTGCCCTCCAGCCGTCCGGCGTAGTCCTCCATGAGGGCCTGGCTGAAGCCGTCGATGACGCGCAGGGGAGCGCGCAGGTCGTGGGAGACGGAATAGGAGAAGGCTTCCAGCTCCCGGTTGACGCTCTCGAGCTGCTGGGTGCGCTCCCGCACCTGGGATTCGAGAGTGGCGTTCAGCTCCCGGATCCGGGCTTCGGCCTGCAGGCGCTCGGTGATGTCGTTGGCGGAGACCAGCCGGGCCTGGTGGCCGCGCCAATGGAGTGTGTGCGAGGTGATCTCGACGTCGATGGTGCTGCCGTCCTTCCTGCGGTGGCGCCAGAGACCGGCGCTGTTGAGGGTGTCGCGCGCCGTGGCCATGTAGTGCTCCAGGCTCGCGGCATCCTCCTCGCTGCGGATGTCCTTGATGGTCATGCCGAGGAACTCGCGTTCGCCGTAGCCGTAATGCCGCAGCGCGGCCGCGTTGACGGCGAGGATGCGCAGGCTCCCGAGGTCGAAGATCCACATGGGGATGGGGTTGTGGGTGAAGATGTCGGCGTATTCCCGCTGCGGGCTGCGGGGCTTGGCGGTCTTCGCGGGACGAGCGGTCTCAGCGCCGTTGCGGCGGGCGCGGCCCGGACGGCGGCGTGATTTAGCGGCCAAGCTTCTGCTTGGCCAGCCAGCGGGCGGCGGCTTCCCGCTCGAGGGGGCGGCTGATATGGAAGCCCTGGGCGAGGTGGCAGCCGATGCCGCGCAGTATCCCCAGGGCCTCGCCGCTCTCCACCCCTTCCGCCACCACGCGCTTGCCCAGGCCCTTGGCGAAGCCGAGCACGGCGTTGACGATGGCGAGGTCCTGGGGGTTCTCGCCGATGCGGGTGACGAAGTTGCGGTCCACCTTTATGTCGTCCACCGGCAGGCGCTGCAGGTAGGAGAGCGAGGAGTGGCCGGTGCCGAAATCGTCCACCGCCACCTTGAAGCCGAACCCGCGCAGGCGCATGAGCTCGTCGTTGGCCACCTCGTGGTCGGTCATGATGCTGCTCTCGGTGACCTCGAGCACGAAGCGCCCCGGGTCGATGCCGTGCTCCCTGGCGCGCTGGGCGATGTAATCGGCGAAGGCGTGGTCCTGGATGTTGCGCACCGAGAGGTTGATGGCCATGTCGATGTCGAGACCCGTCTCGCGCCATTGACGCCATTGGGAGAAGGCGGCATCCACGACCCAGGCGGTGAGCGGCATGATGAGGTTGGAGCTCTCGGCGAGCCCCAGGAACTTCTCGGGCTGCAGCAGGCCGAGCTCGGGGTGGTTCCAGCGGACCAGGGCCTCCACGCCGGTGATGCGCTCGGTGCGGAGGTCCATGATGGGCTGGTAGTGGAGCGCGAGCTCGCCGCTGCGGATGGCGTCGCGCAACTGCCCGAGCAGCGCGAGGTTGCCGGGGCTGGAGAGGTCCTCGGCCATGGAGTAGAGCGCGTGGGGTTGGTGCTTGTCGCGGGCCTGGTTGGCGGCGACCATGGCGTTCCTGAGCATGCCGGCGGCGGGGATCCCGGGGCTGTGGACCGCCATGCCGATGCTGGCGTCCAGGTGCAGCAGGAAGGGGTCGATCTCGTAAGGCTCGTCGAAGGCGGTGAGCAGGCCGCGCACGGCGGCGGCGGGATCCGCGTCCTTGTCCACCGGGAACAGCGCCGCGAAGGTGTAGTCGTCGATGCGCGCGAGGTTGAGCATGCCCTCGCAGCGCAGCCAGATGCGGTCGGCGATCTGGCGCATGAGGGTGTCGTAGTCCGCCTGGGTGACGGTGGTGCGGATCTCCTTGAACTTGGCGATCTCGGGGATGGCGATCACGAGCTGCCGCCCGGGTCCGGAGGCGCTCTGGCGGATGGCCTGCTCCACTTCCTGGAGGAAGAGCCGCTGGTTCGGCAGCCGCGTGACCGGGTCGTGGTAGGCGATGAACTCCATGTGCTCCATGAAGCTGCGGCGCTCGCGGCGGGCCACGGCCTCGCGCAGCTCGCGCTTGATGGCGGGTACGAGCCGCACCAGGCGGTCTTTCATGATGTAGTCGTGGGCGCCGCCCTTCATGGCTTCGACGGCGATCTCTTCGCCGACGGTGCCGGACATGAGGATGAAAGGGATGTCGAGGCCGGACTCGCGGTAGAGCTGCAGGCAGCGCATGCCGTCGAAGCCGGGGAGGGAATAGTCGGAGACGATGAGGTCCCAGGGGCCGGCCTTCAGGGCTTTGCGCACCTCGGCCTCGGTGGTGTAGCGCCCGTGGCTGACGTCGTAGCCGCCGCGCTTGAGCTCCATGAGCAGGAGCTCGGCGTCGGTGACGCTGTCCTCGACGATGAGCACGCGCAGGGGCGTAGCCACGGGCATGGCCTGGGCGAGACTGCCGAGCCTGAGCTCAGCGGAATCGGCAGCTGCTTCGAGCCGGTATCGCATGGCGACCGGCGGCAAAACCTGTAAGGGATATACGCATCCCGCGCATACACCAACTCCTTGTGTTGCTTAGAGAAACTCCCTCTCTCCCCGCTGCGCTCCCCGTGCACTTTTAGGAACTTTCCCCCACAAACAGAATAGTCTTTCCGAGAGGAAAGGCAAGACGGCCAAAAAAGCCCCGCCGCCCGGGGCGGCAGGGCCATGCATGACAGCCGCTTAGGGTGCGAACCTTACAGCGGCAGGCTGGCGCTGAGCTCGAAGAAGCGGGCCGGCAGGACGTAGGACTCGCTGTTGCCGAGTTCGCTGTTGGAGACCACGTCGCGGGCGTCGTTGAGGTTGCGGCCCTGCAGGGTCAGGCTCCAGGTGTCGAAGCGGTAACCGATGCCCGCATCCCAGGTGACGAAGGCCTGGGCGGAGACGGTGTTCTCCGGGTCGAAGAAGCGCTGACCGGTGTAATGCAGCGTCGCCGAACCGTTCCAACCGTGGGCCGGCATATAGAAGAGGCCGGTGGCGAAGAGGTGATGGGGCGAGACCTCGAGGCGCTTGCCTGCGTCCTGCACCAGGCCGCCGGGGGTGATGTTGATGAAGGAGCGGTAGTGGGCGTCGTGGTAGCTGTATGCCGTCTGCCAGCGCCAGTCGTCCGCGATCCGCCAGTCGGCCTCGAGCTCCAGGCCCTGGAAGCGGTTCTGGCCGCCGTTGGCGACGCCGGGCAGGCCGTTCACGTCGGTGGAGATCACCGTGTTGCTCATGTCGGTGAGGAACAGGTTCGCCTCCCAGTCGAAGGCGCCCTGCAGGAGATGGCCCTTGGCGCCCACTTCGTACTGCTGCGCG
>DASYZF010000223.1:0-1998 GCA_035946515.1 Gammaproteobacteria bacterium
CTCTTTCATCTGCGCCTCGATCCAGGCCTGGATCTCGGCGTTCACTTCTTCCGGCCGGCGGCCTCTGGCGTATACCGGTTTGCCCACCCGTACCTGCACCGTGCCCGGATGTTTCAGGAAGGCGTTGCGGCGCCAGAAGTCACCGGCATTGTGGGCAATGGGCACGATGGGCCGGTTCACCTTGTCCGCGAGCAGGGCGCCCGAGAGGCCGTAGCGGCGGGTGGTGCCGGGCGGCATGCGCGTGCCCTCCGGGAAGATCATCACCCACAGGCCTTCCTCCAGGATGCGGCGTTGGCCGGTGTTGAGCACCTGGTTCACGGCCGTGTGGCCGGATTTCCTGTTGATGGCGATGGGTTCGAAAGCGTAGAGCGCCTGGCCGATGAGCGGGATCCACATGAGCTCGCGCTTCAGCACCCAGGACTGGCGGCTGGGGAACACCACGAGCTGCGCGAGGGTCTCCCAGGCAGACTGGTGTTTCCAATAGGCGATGGAGGGTTCGGCGGGGATGTTCTCCCGGCCCTCGATGCGCCAGTCGATGCGGCACACGTGCTTCAGCATCCAGAAGTTGAGATGCACCCAGATGACGGCGACGCCCACGCCCCAACGCCGGTTGATGGGTGCGAGCAGTGCCGCCGGGATGGACGCAACGCCGGCGCTCAACATGTAGACGCTGTTGAAGATCAGAGAACGCAGGAAAAGCATGGGCAAATTTTAGCGGGTTTCGGCGAGGAGATGGTCCGCCGCCGCGGCGAGGTCCGGATAGACTTCCGCGTCGGGCATCTGCTTCAGGGTCTCGAGGCCCCGGCCGGTCTTCACCAGGATGGGACGCGCGCCGGCGGACTGCGCCGCCGTGAGGTCCCGGGCGGAGTCGCCGATGGCCGGCACGCCCTGCATATTCACCCGGTAATGGGCGGCGATCTGCTGGAACAAACCGGTCTTGGGCTTGCGGCAGTCGCAATGGTCTTCCGGCTTGTGGGGGCAGTAGTAGATGCCGTCCAGGCGCCCGCCGGCCTTGGCGAGCTCGGCCTGCATGCGGGCGTGGATGGCGTCCAGGGCCTGCTGGTCGAAGAGGCCGCGGCCGAGGCCTGACTGGTTGCTGGCCACCACCACCGTGAAACCGGCTTTGTTCAGGCGGCCGATGGCCGCGAGGCTCCCCGGGATCGGGATCCATTCCTCCGGCGTCTTTATGTAGGCGTCGGATTCCCGGTTGATGACGCCATCCCGGTCCAGGATGACGAGCTTCATCCTTCGACCTGGATGAGGGAGAGGTCGGCGGTGTGCAGGAACAGCGCGCTCAAGGACGCGAGCAGCGCCAGGCGGTTGGCCTTGATCGCCGGGTCGGTGTCCATCACCAGCACCTTCTCGAAGAAGGCGTCCACCGGGCCGCGCAGCGCGGCGAGCCGCTTCAGGGCCCCGCTGTAGTCGCCGCCGGCGATCAGCGGCTGCACGTCGGACTGTAGCTGCAGGACCTTGCCGTGCAGCGTCTGTTCTTCCGCGTCGCGGAACAAGGCGACGTTCACCCCGCCTGCGACCTTGCCGCCGGCCTGGCGTAGGATGTTGGCGATGCGTTTGTTGGCGGCCGCGAGGCTCGCCGCTTCCGGCAGGGCCAGGAAGGCGTTCACCGCCTGCAGCCGGCGCTGGAAATCCAGGGGTCTCGCGGGCTTGCGGGCGCGTACTGCCTCGAACACGTCGGCGCGGATGCCGCTCTCCAGGTAATAGGCGCGCAGGCGCTCCAGCAGGAACTCGTAGACCTCGCTCTCCTGGGCCTTGCCCTTCACGGGCTGGGCGGCGAAGGCCTGGTGTACGAGTTCGACCAGGTCGAGGTCGAGCCCGCGTTCCACCACGGTGCGCATGAGTCCCAGAGCCGCGCGCCGCAGGGCGAAGGGGTCCTTGTCGCCGGTGGGTTTCTGGCCGATGGCGAAGATGCCGGCGACGGTATCCAGCTTGTCGGCGACGGCCAGCGCCTGGCCGGACTTGGTCTCTGGCAGGCGGTCGCCG
>DASYZF010000224.1:0-2372 GCA_035946515.1 Gammaproteobacteria bacterium
GGATCGGGGGCCACGGCACGTCCATCGGCGGGGTGATCGTGGACGCGGGCAAGTTCGACTGGGGCAACGGGCGCTTCCCGCTGTTCACCGAGCCCTCCCCCGGCTACCACGGCCTCAGGTTCTGGGATGTGTTCGGCCCCAAGGGTCCGTTCGGCAACATCGCCTTCATCATCCGCGCGCGGGTAGAAGGCCTGCGTGACATCGGCGCTTCCCTGAGTCCCTTCAACGCTTTCCTGCTGCTGCAAGGACTCGAGACCCTCTCGCTGCGCGTGCAACGCCACGTGGACAACGCGCTCGCCCTCGCCCGCTGGCTGCAGAAGCGGCCCGAGGTGGCCTGGGTGAACTACCCCGGCCTGCCGGAGCACCCACAGCACGCGCTCGCGAGCCGCTACCTCAAGAACGGCTACGGCGCGGTGCTGAGCTTCGGCATCCGCGGCGGGGAAGCGGCCGGACGCGGCTTCATCGACAGCGTGAAGCTCGCGAGCCATCTCGCCAACGTGGGCGACGCCAAGACGCTCGTCATCCATCCCCAGTCCACCACCCACCAGCAGCTCACGGAGAAGGAGCAGCGCTCCGCCGGCGTGACGCCGGACCTGGTGCGCGTGTCGGTGGGCATCGAGCACATCGAGGACATCAAGGCGGACTTCGCCCAGGCCTTCGAGAAACTCAAGGCGAAGGCGGCGGCATGAGCGTGAAGCGCGTCCCGGCCGGCGAGACCCGGTTCCTGACGCTGCCGGAGCCGCTGACGCTCGAGTCGGGCGCGAGCCTGCCCCAGGTGACGGTGGCCTACCGCACTTGGGGCCGGCTCAACCCGGCGGGCGACAACGCGGTGCTGGTCTGCCATGCGCTCACGGGCTCGGCGGACGTGGACCACTGGTGGCCGGGGCTGCTCGGCCCCGGCCAGGCACTGGACCCGGCGCGGGACTACATCGTGTGCAGCAACGTGCTCGGCGGCTGCTACGGCACCACCGGGCCCACGAGCCTCTCGCCGCTCACGGGCCGGCGCTACGGCGCGGGTTTCCCCGCGGTCACGGTGCGGGATCTCGTGCACGTGCAGGCGGCGCTCCTGAATGCGCTCGGGGTGGAGCGGCTCGCGCTGGTCCTGGGCGGCTCGCTGGGCGGCATGCAGGCGCTGGAGTGGGCGGCGCTCTACCCGGGACGGGTGGAGAGCGTCGCCGCCCTCTCGGTGGGCGCGCGCCAGTCGCCCTGGTGCATCGGGCAATCGGAAGCCCAGCGTCAGGCGCTCTACACCGATCCGCGCTGGAAGGGCGGTGACTACGACCCCGCCGAACCGCCCACGCACGGCCTCGCCGCCGCGCGCATGGCGGCCATGCTGAGCTACCGGCACTGGGACGAGTTCGCGGTGCGCTTCGGCCGCGAACGGGCCACGGACGGCGCCTTCCAGGTGGAGAGCTGGCTCAGGCATCACGGCGAGAAGTTCGTGGCGCGCTTCGACGCCGCGAGCTATGCGGCGCTCACCCGCATCATGGACAACCACGACCTCGGCCGCGACCGCGGCGGCTACGCGCGGGCGCTGGCCGCGTTGCGCATGCCGCTGCTCGTGGTGGGCAGCTTGAGCGACATGCTCTATCCGCCGGACGAGCAGCGGGAGCTCGCCTGGCACGTGCCGGGCGCCGATCTCGCCTGGCTGGATTCGCCCCACGGCCACGACGCCTTCCTGATCGAGACCCCCACCTTGGATGACCTCATCCGGGATTTCCGCCGCCGCGTGCCCGTGGCGCGCAGCGGCGAGAGGAGCTTGCAAGCATGTCGAGCCTGAGCCAACAGAGACTGACCCTGGATCGCGGAGCCGGGCTGGTCCCTCTCGGCGCGAGCCGCCGCGTGCTGCTCCTCATCGGCGGCCACACGGGACGCGTGGGCACGGCGCTGCTGCGCCTGCTCGCCCAGCAGCGCGCGCGCCTGCTCGCGGAGCATCGCGCGGAGCTGCACGTGGCGGGCGCGGTGAACCGCCGCGCCGCCCATTGGCGCGACCCGGACGGCGCCTGGCGGGAGGACGTGATCCCGCGCAGCGGGGACGACTGGCGCGAGATCATCCGCCGCTTCCGCGGCTACCTGGGCCCCAAGCTCTTCGTGGACTGCAGCGCCTCGCCCGAGATCGCGGCCCATTACCGGGAGCTCTTCGAGCAGGGCATCGGCGTGGTGACGCCAAACAAGCTGGCCTTGAGCGGTCCCCAGAAGGAGTACCGGGAACTGCAGGCCGCCGCCGAGCGGCTGCGGGTGCCCTACCGCTACGAGACCACCGTGGGCGCGGCCCTGCCGCTGCTCTCGACGCTCGCCGACCTCAAGGCCAACGGCGATGAGGTGCTGCGCATCGAGGCGGTGCTGTCCGGCACCCTCTCCTTCCTCTTCCA
>DASYZF010000225.1:0-2549 GCA_035946515.1 Gammaproteobacteria bacterium
CGTTCGCGTATCATGGCGCTCCTGTCTTAGGGCCCTTGAGGGCTGTCTTCAGTTAAACCGAGTCGGGGCGTAGCGCAGCCTGGTAGCGCACCTGCATGGGGTGCAGGGGGTCGGAGGTTCAAATCCTCTCGCCCCGACCAATTTTCCCTTTCAAAGAACTTCGCTGGTGGGGATGAGCCAAGGTTCGTCCCTGCTCCAGAGGATTTGAACCTCCGACGGCCTTTTATTTCAGGGGCCGGAGGTCCACTTCCGCCCTTCGCTCCTGCTACGGGCGAAAGCCCGGGGCCTACATCCCTGTAGGCCCGTCCACAGCTTCGCTGTGGACCCTCTCGCCCCGACCATGGCTCTTCGCATCTGACATTCAGCGCGGTATCGTGTTGAAGTATTAGGGGCATATCCGCTTTCGGCTGCGGACATTGAAGGATCTCGCCGAGTGGCCCATCTGGGGCGGCTTAATAACAAGAGTCCAGGGAGCATCATCCATGACTCGTCAAACTTTCTTCCGGGTCCTGATCTCGGTGGCGGCGGCCGCGCTCGTCGCCGTGAATATCTACGCCAACTTCACGGGCGGCAACCTTCCCTTCATTCCGGAGTGGAGGGACGCGGATACCGCCGTGGTGAAGCCGCTCTTGGGCATCCCGCTTCCGGCGGGGCTCCAAGCCGGCGACGAGATAGATCTGAAGGCCCTGGATCGCGACGCCCGCAGCGCCCTCCTGGCCGTCGGCTATCGCTATTCGAAACTGGCCAACGGCGTGACCTACGGCATCGTCATCCGCCACGCTGGCGGCGAGGTCACCGTGCCCGTGACCAGCGCGCCCACACTGCGGGCCCAGACGGAATCGCGGTTCCTCATTTGCATCGCAATCTATTTCCAGTTGGTGTTGTTGGCCGTGGTGTTCCTCGCATTCTGGCTGGGCCGCGACCGGGCCGCCCGTTTCATCGGCCTCTGGGCCTTCGCCTATATTGTCGGCGACGCCTCTATCGAAGCGCCGTTCAGCGGCGTCACGCTTTTCTACACCTACCTGTTCTCCTGGGTCACCTATATCCTCGCCCGGCTCGCGTTCTACGTGGCGGCCGAATCCCTCATGGGCGAAACACTCGCGGCATTCCAGCGTCTGCTGTTCCGCGCCGCCGTGGCCGTCAGCCTGATCGGGAACCTCGTGCTCACCTTCAACGGCGGGTATCTGCTGGTGGAACAGGGCTCGGCCGCCTGGATCCACTCCTCCATCACCTGGCTCGTGACGGCGCCTTACCTGGTCGTAGCCCTCGCCCTGGTGGTAGCGCAACGACGCGCGCTCGGCGCCCACCGCCTCCGCATACAGTGGATGATGTGGAGCCTGGTCCCCTTCATCATCGGCATCCTGGCGCGGGCGATCCCGGCGCTCGGGCGCGGGCCCGCCATCATGCTGAATAGCATCGGTGTGAGCATCGGCGTCACCGGCATCCTCTACGCTATGCTGCGGCACCGCGTGGTGGACGTGCGCGTTGCCCTGGATCGGACGCTCGTATACGGCGCCACCACCAGCCTGGTGGTGGGTGTCATCGCCTCCATGAACAGCCTCGCCCTGAAAGCCACCCTGGGCGAGGGCGCCGGCCTCTTGCTGCAGATCGTCGTACCGCTCGCCCTCGGCATCGTCCTCGGCAAGGTCCGCGCCTACATGGACCGCGTCGTCGAGCGGGTCTTCTTCCGCCGGCGTTACCTGACGGAAAAAGCCCTGCGCACCTTCGCCAAGCGCTGCGGCCACATCGAGGAGATGCCCAAGCTGCTCGACGCCGCGGTCGCAGAGATCCGCAAGCACACCCTTAGCCCCGCCGTGGCGCTATACGAACTCGCCGAGGGCAAGCTCCTGCGCCTGCGTTCCGCCGGCGGGGATGCCTATCCCGCCGAGCTCGACCAAGACGATCCCGCCGTCGTGGCCCTGCGCGCCGAGCGCAAGCCCGTGGACCTGGCCGGCCTCGAGAGCGGCCTGGGCTCGGGCGGTTGTGTCTTCCCCGTCACCATCGTCGGGCGTCTGCGCGGCGTCATGGTCCTCGCCGACCGCCCCGAGGAACGCTACGGCACCGACGAGAAGAAGCTCCTGGCCCAAGTCATCCGTGAGGTCGGCGCCGCCTGGCGTATCCTGCGTGCGCGTGACAACGAAGACCTGGTCCGGGCGCTGGCCCGCGGCACGCTCGAGCCCTTCGCCGCCCGCGACCGCGCCCAGGCGCTGGAGGCAAGCTGGGCAAAGGCGTGATGCCTGAGCCTAATCTGAAGGGCAGCTTTGGGAGCAGCCATTCATCTTGGCGACTACAGACACGCTTGCTTCCGGCGAAATGCGGACATGGTTTTAGGGCGCAGGGGAGAGGGTAGGCAGCATTGTTAGTCTGTGATAGGCGCGGGTGCGCTGTCACAAAAAATACATATTTACCCCCTGAGGGGAGGGGCTAGTAATCTCCCACGAGCATGTGCAGCATTCGCCCCCTTGTGGGGACGCATCGGTTTTTAATCCCTGCTTGGAAGTTGAAGACTCAGGCCAGAGGCCGAGGCAGTTCGTCGAAGACGTTGTCGC
>DASYZF010000226.1:0-2842 GCA_035946515.1 Gammaproteobacteria bacterium
TCGCTGAAGCCGCGGGTTACCTCACCGACGAAGACGTGTTCCGCGACATCTCGTGAGGGTGTTGCTGGACACCAACGTGCTGGTGAGCGCCTTCACGACCCGTGGCCTGTGTGCCGACCTGTTCCGCCTGGTGCTGGCCGAGCACGAACTGCTCTGCGCCGAGGTGGTGTTGGAAGAACTGGAGCGGGTGCTGAGCGGCCGCTTTCGCGTCCCGGCCGGCACGGTGAGCGATATCCTCGCGCTGCTGCACAGCTTCGAGACCGTCCCCAAACCCGCCGCGCCGCCTGCCATCAGGGTCAGGGATGCGGATGATGCTTGGGTGCTCGCATCGGCATCGGCCGCCTCCGCAGATGTGCTGGTCACGGGCGACAAGGACCTGCTCTCGATCGGCGATCTGCCGGGACTGCGCATCGTCGACCCGCGCGGTTTCTGGACGCTGAGCAAAGGACGATAACCCCGAGGACCGGGCAGGCATCCGGCAGCCTGGGTCGCGCACGCAACGAACTGCAACGTTTCCACGATCTCTCCGGCTGGCTCCACGCAACTCCCATCACGCTGTTGCAGATTGTTTCGCACACGTGGGTTACAACTCGTTACGGCATGCGGGGTAAACTGGGGGAGAATCGCGCCGTTATCCTGTTTAGCTCAACACACTTCCAAGGAGTAAAGACCATGAAGATCCAGACCCTTCTGTTCACGGCCCTACTGGGCCTCGCCTGCAGCGCCGCTTTCGGCGCCACGCCGGCCCCGGCGGCGGGCAGCCACACCGACTCCCACGGCATGTGCGCCCAGAGCCAGGATCAGTGCACCGAGCTCGCGGCGAAATTCGACCAATGGTGCTCCGCCAACGCGGACAAGTGCACCGCCATGAAGGCGCATATGGAGAAACGCCGCGAATGGTGCGAACAGAACAAGGACAAGTGCGAGAAGATGATGCGGCGGATGCGCGACCGGCATCACGGCGATGAAGACGAGGATAAGGATAAAGGCGGAGATGATGACGACCAGGACGGGGGCGGGAATCCGTAAGCCTTATCCGCCCAAGTGACATGAAAAGCCGCTGCTCTTAATACGAGCAGCGGCTTTGTATCCGGATAGCTGGGATCTCGGCTTGACAATTGATTTGTAGGCGACTACAATTAGAGGCCTTGAACACGCTGCGGAATCCCCCGGGAGCAAGCAGGATGCGGATGCAACGCATCTTGATGCGGTGTTCCAGGGCGAGACGTCCAGGACCCTAAGGCTTGCGCGCACACCACCTGAAACTCACCACCCTGCCGCGTGCCCAACTGGCGCTATGGCCGGGGCTCGCGGAGTTCAAGGATGCCTTCGTGCTATATGGAGGCACCGCCCTCGCCCTCCAGCTCGGCCATCGCGAATCGGTGGATTACGATTTCTTCTCGTCGCGGGGATTCGAGCCCGGCGCGCTGTACACCGGATACCCCTTGCTGCAACACGCGGAGATCCTGCAGTCTTCGCCGAATACGCTCACACTCATCAAGCCCGGGACGTTCGGGGACGTGAAGCTGTCCTTCTTCGGCGGGCTCGATCTGCGCCGTGTCGGCGAGCCTGCGGTGAGCCCCGACAACGGGCTTAGGATCGCTTCCGTGCTGGACCTCGCCGGCACCAAGGTCAAGGTATTGCAGGACCGCGCGGAACTGAAGGACTACCTGGATATCGTCGCAATCCTCAAGCAGGGGATCAGTCTGACCGATGCCGTCCGCGCCGCGATGACGATCTACGGGAGCGTCTTCAATCCCATGATCTCGCTGAAGGCGCTCACCTATTTCGAGGACGGGGACGTGGGCGCGCTGGGCGCCGCGGACCGGGATGTGCTCGAGACGGCCGTGGCGGGGGTCGATATCCGCACCTTGGCCCCCTTGCCCGACAGCGGGGCGCCGTTCGATGCCGACGGGCGCCGCCCGGCGCAGGCCGGATCGCCCCAGGCAGGCGCTCCGGGCTTGAAGCGATGACCCGCCTGGAAAGGATCGCGCGCCGCCTGGTCTGGTGGAAACCGGCCCGGCAGACCCTGGGAGGGCCGGCCCAACTCCTGGCCCGCGCCATGGCTTACGGGACGCTCTCGGATCTGCAGGCGCTGCTCGATGAGTATAAGAAGCTGGACTTGGGCGATGTCCTGGAGCATGCGGCTCCCGGCGTCTTCGACCCGCGGTCTTGGCGCTATTGGCACATCATGCTGGGCCGCCCGGTCCCGCCGCTGCCGGTCAGGACCTTCGGCCAAGACACGGGAGGCTCGCCGGCAGATGCCACGCGCCCGTAGATACCCCAGGGGCACCACTCCCACGGAGCGGGTGAACGCGTCGGTGCGTGCGCTCAAGCTCCGCGGCGGGGCACGCAAGACATGGCGCCTTTCTCCGGAAGCGCACGAGGCGCTCAAGGTCATCCAACGCCTCACCCACGCCAGCACCGAAACGGCGGTCGTGGAACGGCTGCTGTTGGACGAGAAACGCCGCCTGTCATAGCCGGCGGCAAGGCCGCGATGCGCGCGGCAAGCCGCATGCTTCCCGCCATCGATCCTCAAGCAGCCCGTGCGGGAACCGGCCCTGGCGGGCGCGCAGGGTGTGGTCGAGCTCGTCCGCCTTGCCGTCCAGGCACCAGGCAGCGGCGCCGAGCCGGCGTACCGCCCAGGCGGCAGGCGGGAAAGCCCGGTTCCTAAGGGCTTCCACGGCCTTGAGTGGCAATAGGTAAAGGCGCAATCTGGTAACTCGCCACGCGCGCCCCCGCCGCCGCTGGCAAACTTTAGAGTTCGCTCTCTGTTACGGGGCCCGGGAATACGCCTGTGACACGCTTGGGATGGATCACAAGTCTTTCCGCCGCCGCGCTG
>DASYZF010000227.1:0-7563 GCA_035946515.1 Gammaproteobacteria bacterium
GGCTGCGGCATCGGCAAGGAGGAGTTCAACCCCGACAAGCTGCGCTACCACCGCATCATCATCATGACCGACGCGGACGTGGACGGCTCCCATATCCGCACGCTCCTGCTCACGTTCTTCTACCGGCAGATGCCCGAGCTCCTGGCCCGCGGCCACATCTACATCGCCCAGCCGCCGCTCTATAAGGTGAAGCGCGGCAAGAGCGAGCAGTACGTGAAGGACGACACCGAGCTCGACGGCATGCTGCTCAAGTCCGCCCTGGAAGACGCGGGCCTCACCCCCAAGGCCGGCGCCAAGGTGTTGCGTGGCAGTGCGCTCGAGGCACTCGCCGCCAAATACGTGGAAGTGATGGCCATGGTGCGCCGCTGGGCTCGCCGTTATGACGCGCGGGTGCTGGAGAAGCTCGTCTACATGCCGACCCTCACACCCGAAGCCTTCGCGGATGCTACCGGCCTGGCCAATTGGGCCAAACAGTTGGAGGAGCGGCTCAACGCCGACGACGGCGGCGGCACGCGCTACGGTGTGAGCCTGCACAAGGACGCGAGCCGCGAGGTACCGAGCTTCAAGATCGCCCGTACCCACCACGGTCTCACCACCGACAAGCTCATGCACCGAGAGTTCTTCGCCTCCGGCGAGTATAAGGGCATCGCGGCGCTCGCCGAGCAGCTGGCGGGCTTGATGGGCGAGGGCGCCTCCGTGAGCCGCGCCGACCGGAGCCAGGAGGTCGTGGGCTTCAAGCAGGCCATGCAGTGGCTGTTGGACGAGGCCAAGCGTGGCCAGGCGATCCAGCGCTACAAGGGCCTGGGCGAGATGAACCCGGAGCAGCTCTGGGAGACCACCATGAACATGGCGACCCGGCGCCTGCTCAAGGTGAAGGTGGACGACGCACGCAGCGCCGACGATGTGTTCACCACCCTCATGGGCGACCAGGTGGAACCGCGCCGCGAGTTCATCGAGAAGAACGCCCTCGAGGTGGCGAACCTGGACGTGTAGCTGGCTTTCAGAAGTCCCAGCCTAGCCCCAACTCGAAACGGCGGCCGAGCAGGCGGTAGACTTGGCCGTCGCCGATCTCACTGGCTACCACCGGATCACGCCGGTTCGTGAGGTTCTCCCCGCTGAGGTACACCGACCAGGCCCCGAAACCGTAACCCAGCTTGCCGTCGTAGCTGATGAACGCCGTGGCCGGCAGCTGGTTCTGCGGATCCAGGTAGCGGCGCCCTTGGTACTCGGCCGAAACGGCGGCGTTGAAGCCGGCGGATTCGCCGTAGACCAAGCCGGCGCTGGCGGTGCTGATGGGTGTCAGGGGCAGGCGGTTGCCCCCGAGCTGCAGATTACCTCCGGCGTCATCCACGAAGTTATAGGTCCGGTAACGGGCGTCCACGTATTCGTAACTGAACCTGAAGCGCAGCTCCGCGGACAGGTGCAGCTCCAGGTCCAGATCCACATCCCGGAAACTGTCCGATCCGCCGTTCACGAACGTGGGCAGGCCGCGAACCTCCTTCGTTACTACCGCATTACCGAAGTCCACCCGTGCTGTGGAAAGCTCCCAGTCCATGATGCCGTAGCTTCCCCGTACGCCCAGCTGCCAGGAGCGGGCAGTCTCGGGTTGCAGGAAAGCCGCATTGTCCGGGTCCGGGCTGAAATCGAATTGCGAGGGCTGGAAGGCGTTGGCGTAGGCGAGGTAGGGGTCGAGGGTGATGCCCGCCTCATCCAGGGCCTGCCAGCGCAACGTGGCCGATGACGAGAGGCGCGTATTGCGTTGGATCTGATCGCTGGAGTCGCCGCTAGTGTCGGTGCTGGAATCGGCGCGGCGGTTTTCGTTGTCGACGCTCTCCCGCAGGCCCACGTCGAGGCTGAACGTGGGGGCGAAGCGCCAATGGCTGAGAGCGTAGACACCGAAGAACTGGCGGGTGTCGGCCTCATAGGACATGCCGTCCGGCACCTCCAGGTCTGCCAGAGGCGTGCCGTTCGGCAGCGGCGCGATGTACTCGAAAGCCGTGCTATAGGCCTCGCCATAGCCGTACATCTCGTTGGCCCCGAGAGTGAGGCTCAGATCCGGACTCCAATCCCGGGTCCAGTGGCTGTCGAAGTAGGCTTCGTTGAGGTATTTGTACTGTGAATATCCCGCCGCATTCGTGCCGCCGCCGTCATGATCGGGATCGTCCGCTAGGAAACCCTGGACCACCGGGTTGGCGACATAGGTCAGGGAGAGCCTGGTGTCCCAGTTCCCGCCAGCCCAGGGCAGCGCGTAGTCCAGGCTGAGCTGGGAGCGGTATTCGTTGATGCGCGCGCCGGACGGGTTCTGGTTGGAATCCACCGGCACAGCGTTGCTCAGGCCCTGGTCGGTCACGGGGGTGGGCGAGAACGGCACTTGCTGCAGGTCCAGGTACCCGGCGTCCAACCCGAGTACTCCGGGGCCGGCTTGGGAGGAACCCCGGTAAAGCAGCTGGTAACGTTCAGCCCTGGCGCGGGGATCGCTATAACCGGGGTCCGACACCGTGGCAATGAAAGACTGGTCGAGCGGTCCCAGGGAAGGCAGTGCGGCCGTGATATCCGCATCGCGGCTGCCATAAGAGCCCAGCCGTAGGTCCGCATGATCCGGGGATTTGCCCGCCGCATAGTGGTAGATGTAGATGGCACCGGCGAAGGCGGCGCTGCCGTAAATCGCGGCATCGGGCCCACGCCGGACCTCGATGCGCTCCACGCCGGCGAGCGTGATCGATTCGAAAGGGGGGGTAGTGGTGGATCCGAGGGGGATACCGTCCACCACCAGCAGGTAGTCGTCCGCCTCCCTCGCGCCCACGAGACCGGGCATCAGTCCCGCCGGACCCGCGTCACCACCGCGGGCGGGCGTGGTGCCGGCCACCAGCGAGAGCACATCGGCGAGGTCGGCTGCGCCCCATGCGCGCAGTTCGTCAGCGGTGATCACGGTCACGGGCAGCAGCGCGCCCTGCGCCGGCTGTGCCTGGGGAGAGCCCACCACGCTGATTTCACCCAGTTCTGCTGGAGTCTCCGCCTGTGCGGTATTTGCAACAAGCATCCAGACCGCTAGGGTGGAGGAGATATACAAGCCGGATAAGCAGGTCCGCATTGGCGCCATCCTTGGTAAGACGTGTCTGTGATTATTGAAGGTGGGTCTTCGATCCGCGGCGGATACCGCTAGCCCCCGCAAGCATTATCTCCTATCTCCGCTCGGCTCGGCTAGGCGATTAGCCCTTGCCTAGGTTTGACCGAGATGAATCCTGGGGCCTGGCGCCTGTCGAAGGTGAAATCCCGGGACGCGCACAGTGCCGACGACGTGTTCACCGCCCGCATGGACGACCAGGTGGAACGGCGCCGCGAGTTCATCGAGAAGAAAGCGCTCGAGGCGGCCAACCTCGACGTTTGACGGTGACCGCCACGGCGTGGGCAGATTCCCGAAGCGCGGGACGCCTCGTATCTGATTTAAATCTGAAACCCTTGAATTGAGGGCGGGCTTGTACCAGCCTTTGCTGGCACATCCTCAATCAATAGGTGATGCGTGGACAAATCCATCCGCCCCAGCCGCGCTTTCTACGGAGCCGTGTTCATCGGTCTCGGCATCATCGGTTTGGTCTACGGGGATTTCGCCCTGGTCTGGCAGGACCCGCCCAAAAGCTTGCCGGCGCACCAGGTCATCGCCTATCTCTGCGCTTTCATCGAGCTTGCTAGCGGCATCGGCCTGCTGCTGAAGCCGACGCTGGCCCTGAGCGCTCGGGTGTTGTGCCCATACATGATGCTGTGGCTGGTGTTGTTGAAACTACCGGGCTTGGTGCTGGCACCGGCGTTCATCGGCAGCTGGGGGGCCTTCGGGGAGATCGGCATCATCACCGCCGGCGCCTGGAGTCTCTATGCCGCCAACGCAGGCGAACATCCGCGCTTCGCGTTCGCGGCGGGGGAGCGGGGTTTGAGGGGGGCACGGCTCTTGTTCCTCGCCTCCCTACCTATGATCGGGCTGGTTCATCTGATCGAGCTCAAGGACACCGTGCCCTACGTGCCCCAATGGCTGCCGTACCCGGCCTTCTGGGCCTGTGCCACCGGCAGTTACAGCATCCTGGCGGGTCCGGCGTTGCTGGGCGGGTTCTATCCCCGGCTGGTCGCCAACCTGGAGGCGGCCATGCTCGGCGTCATCACGCTGCTGGTATGGGGCCCCGGGCTCGCGACCCCCGACCGGGTACACGTCACTGCTTTCTTCATCTCCAGCGCCATAGCGGTTGGAGCCTGGGTCGTGGCCGACACATATAGAAGCGTTCCCTGGCTCGCCAGCGGATCGACCGTCCGGGCTTTATCCAGACTTTGACGGGTTCCCTTCGCCACGGTGACAGGTGGATGGGAGAGCGGCGGGAGCCTCAAACCCCACGCTTATCGGGACGCGTCTCCAGTTCGGATCGGAGCCGCACCACCAAGCCGGCCCAATCCCCCGGCGCGGACTGGCGGAAGAGCCGGGCGCTGGGATACCAGGGGGAATCATCCCGCTTCAGCAGCCAGCGCCAGTCCGGCGAGAAGGGCAGCAGCACCCACACGGGCTTGCCGAGCGCGCCGGCGAGATGGGCGTGGGCGCTGTCCACGGTGATGACGAGATCCATCTCCGCCAGCAGGGCAGCGGCTTCCGGGAAGGGGAGGTCGAAGGCCTTGAGCGGCAGCCCGGTGCTGGCGATGTCCTCCCGGGTGCGCTCACCGGGGCTCATGGCATACCAGCTCACACCCGGCACTTCAAATAAAGGTGCGAGCAGGGGGAGCGGGCAGGAACGGTTTCGGTCGTTCTTGTGGGCCGGGTTGCCGTACCAGCTCAAGGCCACCTTGAACGCCCGGTCTTCCTTGAGGCGCACGCGGGCCGTCTCCTTAAACCGCTCCGGAAGCATCAGGTACCCTGGGCGTGGATCGCAGTTGCCTAGCTCGATGCCGAGCAGTGCCGGCAGGCTGAGGAGCGCCACATAGCGGTCGAATGGGTGGGCGATCTTGCCATCGTTCTGGCGCTCGAAGATGAGGTCAGCGCCGGCCAGGCCTTCCAGCAAGGGCGAGAGACCCTGCTGTACTTCCAGGATGACCCGCCCGCCGCGGGCCTTCACCTCCGGCAGGAAGCGCACGAATTGCAGCATGTCGCCGATACCCTGTTCGGCATAGATCAGCAGAGTCTCACCTTTGAATCCCTCTCCCTGCCAGCGCGGCTGGCGGAAGGGACGGCGCGGCTGGCGCATGTCGCCGCGCAGGCCCCACTCGTATTCCGCGAAACCGGCTTTCAGATCGCCGGTGAGGAGCTGATACAGCGACAGGTTGAAATGGATGGCCGGATCCTCCGGGTGCAATGTCACCGCCTTGCGGTAGCACTCCCCGGCGTAGCCCGTGTCGCCGAGCGCCAGTGCTGCGTTGCCGAGGGAGGACCAGGCGGCGCCGTTGGAAGGATCGAGATGCACGGCAGCGTGCATGAAGGCAGCGCTCGCGTCCTGCTCGCGGCCCGAATCCCGGAGGGCGTTGCCGTAGTTGAGATAGAGGTCGGCGTTCTGCTGCTCGCGGGCGAGGGCCTTCTCGTAGCAGGCGAGCGCGTCCTGCAGCCGGCCGGTCTCGGCCAGCACCACCCCGAGGTTCGAGAGCGCCTCGGTGAAGTCCGGCTTGATGGCGAGCGCGCGGCGCAGGCAGTCCTCGGCGCGTGCCAGGTCCTTGAGCTCGCGGCGGGTGTTGCCGAGGTTGTTCCAGCTCTTGTAGTCCCCGGGTGCGAGCTTCAGGGCCTGCTCATAGCAGCCGGCCGCCTCCATGAACTTCTTCTGTTGCTTGTAGAGGTTGCCCAGGTTCGCGTGGGCCTGGGGCAGCTCCGGTGCCAGGTACACCGCCATGCGCAGCGGCTGCTCCGCCTCCTCAGGCTTGCCGGCGTTCATGAGCGCGAGGCCGAAGTTCTGCTGATAGACGGCGTTTCCAGGTGCGAGCTTGGTGGCGAGCTGCAACGAGGTCACCGCCTCCCACTTGCGGCCGAGCTGGCCGCTCACCACGCCGTGCAGGTTGAGCGCCTCCGGGTAGTCGGGCGCGAGGTCGATGAGCTTGCTATAAGCCTTGAAGGCTGCCTCCAGTTCCCCCGACTGGTGCAGGCCCATGGCCCGGCGCATGAGCTCCTCGATCTCCTTCGCCATGGGTCAGTCCTTGATCTCGTTCTCGGGCCGGAGCCAGTAGTGGGCGCCGGGCACGGAGATGGCGTCCTTGATGTCCTGCTGCTCCAGGTTGAGGATCGCCGGGCGTCTCTGACCGGGCAGGAGCTTGAGATCGAAGATCTCCGTGCAGCCGGAGGTGATCTCCAGCAGACCCGCCTGCCGGCCGGTGACGAGGTCCACCAGCGCCACGCCGCAGAGCAGGCGGTCGTAGGTCTTTTCCACCGGCATGCCGCCGAAGACGTTGGTCTCGCGCATCTGGCACAGGCCCACGAGCGCGTATTGGCCGGCGAAGGCGAGGCCCCTGAGGTATCCCTGCAGCCGGCAGATCAGCTCTTTGCGACCGGAGATGGGGTCGAGGCACAAGAGTTCTCCGGCGCCGGAGTTGAGGAGGTAGAGCCGGCCCGCGTGCCAGCGCGGGGAGTGGGGCATGGCGAGGCCTTCCAGCAGCACCTCCCCGTCGGGTACACGCATCACGATGCCGCCCGTGGCCTTTCCCTCGCGCCATCCGGCCGGGGTGTTGCTGCGACCGAGGGCGGTGACGAAGGCCGGCTCGCCGTCCTGCATCGCGAGGCCGTTCAGGTGGCAGCGGTCTTCCGGCACCCAGGCATCCACGAAGGGCGGGCGCCACAGCGGTTCGAAGGTGTGCACCGGGCTCGGGCGGCAGAGGGCATTGAAACGGGTGGCCACCATCCAGATGCCGCGTTTGCCGAAGGCCACGTCATGGATGTTGATGTCCGGGTGATGCCAGCTCACCCGCGGCAGATACAACGCGTCGTAGCGCCCCGGCTCGCGGAAGTTGTGGGCTAGCACCGGGCTGTTGCCGAACTCCATGAGCGCATAACGGGTGGCGAGCAGGAGCCGCTCGCCCTCGAGGTCCAGGCCCATCACCTTGTCGAAGCGCCGCAGGAACACCGAGATCTGCTGACCGGTCCAGGAGAACAGCGCCAACACCCCCGCCTGGTAGGTGGTGAGCGCCAGCGCCCCGCCGCATTGGGCGAGCCAGGCGGTGAAGCCTTCGTCGGGCCGGGCCTCGAAAGGGATGCCGGGTTGTGGGGCCGCGGGGTTCAGGTTCATGGCCGATCGGGCGTAATGATGGCCGGGTCGGCCCCACCACAGACGATACCCGAGCCCGGGGCCCGTGGGAACGTCACGGGTCCAGGCCGGAGGATGGTGGATCAGCTCTGCGGCCGGCGCCGTCGCAGCAGCGGCAGACCGAGGAGCGCGAGGCTCAATAGCCCGAAAGCGCCGCCACCCGAGGAACCTCCGCCGGAGGATCCACCTCCGCTACCGCCGCTCGTGGCGTTGACCGTCACCGTGGCGCTGGCGCTGTTGCCGCTGCTGTCGCTGCCGGACTGCTGCTCCGTGGCGCTCACGCTCACCGGGAACGCGAGCATCCCGGCGCTGG
>DASYZF010000228.1:0-3135 GCA_035946515.1 Gammaproteobacteria bacterium
GTCCGACACGAGGGTTTGCATGATCAGCGTCCTGCTGGTGGATGACCATAAGCTGATGCGCACCGGCATCAAGCTCATCCTGGACGAGACCGCGGACATCCGCGTGATGGGGGAGGCCTCCTCGGGCGAGGAGGCGGTGGAGCGCGCCCGCGCCCTGAAACCCCAGATCATCCTCATGGACGTGTCCATGCCCGGCATCGGCGGCCTCGAGGCCACCCGCAAGCTCGCCATGAGCCTGCCGGACACCCGCATCATCGTGCTCTCGGCCCAGACCGCCGAGCCCTATCCCATGAAGCTCCTGGAAGCGGGTGCGGCAGGCTACCTCACCAAGGACAGCGCCGGCGATGAGATCGTCACCGCCATCCGCCGCGTGCTGGCCGGTGAGCGCTACATTTCCGCCGACATCGCCCGCCAGCTCGCCCTGCAGGCGGTGAACAAGACCTCCGCCTCGCCCTTCGACCAGCTCTCTTCCCGCGAGATGCAGGTCATGATCATGGCCACCGGCGGCCACTCGGTGCAGGCTATTTCCGACAAGCTGCACCTGAGTCCCAAGACCGTGAGCACCTACCGCTCGCGCCTGTTCGAGAAGCTCGGCGTCAACAACGACGTAGAGCTCACGCGCCTCGCCTTGCGCTACGGAGTGATCGAGGAGAAGACCGGCGGCAAGGGCGGCGCCTGAGCCGCGTCGTAGACTGTCTCCCATGAGCGCCGTCCCGTTCGACAGCCGTTGCCGGCTCTGCCCGCGCCTCGCCGGGTTCCTGGACGAGGTGCGCACCGAACATCCCGATTATCACGCCGCCCCGGTGGCGCCCTTCGGCGACCCCGAAGCGCGCTTCATCGTGGTGGGCCTGGCCCCCGGCATGCACGGCGCCAACCGCACCGGCCGGCCCTTCACCGGAGACTATGCCGGTATCCTCCTGTACCAGACGCTCCACAAGTACGGGTTCGGCAGCCGGGCAGAGTCCGTATCCGCGGACGACGGCCTGAAGCTCCTGGACTGCCGTATCACCAACGCCGTGAAATGCCTGCCACCGGCCAACAAGCCGCTGCCGGCGGAGGCGAAGCAGTGCAACCGCTATCTGCAGGTGGAGCTCGCCGCCGCGGAGGAGGGCACGGTGTTCCTGGCCTTGGGGCGTATCGCCCATGAGGCGGTGCTGCGGGCCCTCGGCCTCAAGTCCTCAGCCCATGCCTTTGCCCATGGTGCCGAACATCGGCTCGCCAGGCGTCAGGTGCTGATCGATTCCTACCATTGCAGCCGTTACAACACCCAGACCAAGCGCCTCACCACGCCCATGTTCGAGAAGGTGGTGGCCCGCGCGAGGGAGCTGCTGGTGCCAGCATGAGCGCACATGGTTTCGACAGCGCGCGCTTCCTCGAGTCCGTGAGCGGCGCGCCGGGCGTGTACCGCATGCTCGACAAGTCCGGCGAGCTGCTCTACGTGGGCAAGGCCCGCAACCTCAAGAAGCGGCTCTCGAGCTACTTCCGCGCCAGCGAGTCCAACCCCAAGACGCTGGTCATGCGCAACCAGATCGCCGATATCCAAGTCACGGTGACCCATACCGAGACCGAGGCGTTGCTGCTGGAGAACAACCTCATCAAGCAGCACCGGCCGCGCTACAACGTGGTGCTGCGCGACGACAAGACCTATCCTTACATACGCCTCGACGACAGCCAGGAGTTCCCGCGCCTCACCCTCTACCGGGGACGCCGCAAGGAAGCGGGACGCTACTTCGGTCCCTATCCCAGCGCCCATTCGGCGCGGGAGACCGTGAGCCTGCTGCAGAAGCTCTTCCTGTTGCGCCAGTGCAACGACACCTTCTTCAAGAACCGCAGCCGCCCTTGCTTGCAATACCAGATCAAGCGCTGCTCGGCTCCCTGCGTGGGCCTCATCGGCACCGGGGCTTACCGCAAGGACACCGAGAACGCGGCGCTGTTCCTGCAAGGCAAGACCGGCGAAGTGGTGGATGCCATGGTGGCGCGCATGGAGGAGGCCTCGGCCCGCACCGATTACGAACTCGCCGCCCGCTACCGCGACCAGATCGCGAGCCTGCGCAAGACCGCCGCCCATCAGTCCATCGAGGGCGACGGCGGCGACTACGATGTGGTGGCGGCCTCCGCCAAGGCCGGTGCCGCCTGCGTGGTGGTGACCTTCGTGCGGGCCGGGCGGCATCTCGGCAACCAGACGTTCTATCCCCGCGTGAGCGGCGACGAAAGCCAGGCCGAGATACTCGAAGCCTTCCTGCCCCAGTACTACCTGGGGCGCGAGGTCCCACCCGATATCATCCTGGCCGAGGCCATCGAGGACGCGGACCTGGTGGCCGCGGCGCTCAGCGCCCAGATATTCCACGCCGTCACCGTGCGCCACGAAGTGCGGGGCGAACGCCGCCGCCTGCAGGAGATGGCGCGGGTGAACGCGGATCAGTCGCTGGCCCTGCGGCTCGCCATGGACGCGGGCATGCGCAAGCGCTTCGAGGCGCTGCAGGAAGCGCTCGGGGTGGAGGAGATGCCGGCACGCCTCGAATGCTTCGACATCAGCCACACCATGGGCGAGGGCACGGTGGCTTCCTGCGTGGTGTTCGATACCGATGGGCCGCGCAAGTCCGACTACCGGCGCTTCAACATCGAAGGCATCGAAGGCGGCGATGACTACGGCGCCATGCGCCAGGCTCTGACGCGGCGCTACACGCGCCTGCAGAAGGGCGAGGGCGTGATGCCGGACGTGCTGCTCATCGACGGCGGCAAGGGCCAGCTGCACGAAGCGGAGAAGGTGCTGGAGGAACTGCAGGTGGAAGGGGTGCTGCTGTTGGGTGTCGCCAAGGGTCCCACGCGGAAACCCGGGCTGGAGCAGCTTTTCTTGTCGAGCCGGGAAGCGCCCCTTATACTGCCTCAGGATTCGCCGGCGCTGCACCTCATCCAGCAGATCCGGGACGAGGCCCACCGTTTCGCCATCACCGGGCACCGGCAGCGGCGCGCCAAGGCCCGCAACACCTCGCCCCTGGAGGAAGTCCCGGGGCTCGGACCCAAGCGGCGGCAGGCCTTGCTCAAGCACTTCGGCGGCCTGCAGGCGGTGACCCGCGCCGGCGTCGAGGACCTCGCCAGCGTCCCGGGCGTCAGCCGCGAGCTGGCCCAGCGTAT
>DASYZF010000229.1:0-5728 GCA_035946515.1 Gammaproteobacteria bacterium
CTTCGGCCTCAAGCAGCTCGACCTTGATCACGTCGCCCTGGGCAACGCGGTACTGCTTGCCGCCCGTCTCGATCACAGCGTACATGGGATTCTCCAAAAACCTGTAAAAACAACGTCAAAGGGCGCGCATTTTAAGGGCTCCGGGCCCCGGGGTCAAACCGCCGGCCGCCGCCTTGACACCCCCCTGGGGCATCCCTAGCATCGCCCTTCCCCCGGCCTAAAGACAGGCCTTTCCAGGCCTCCCCCATGGTCAGAGCCCCCAACCCCTCCCCCCCTCCCAACCCCTCCCCCCCTAACGACGGCCTGGACCCTATCCGCGCCCTCGTCGAGGCGGATTTCCGCGCCGCCAACGAGCGGGTGCGGCGGGAGCTCAATTCCGACGTGGCCCTCATCAACCAGCTGGGGGACTACCTGGTGGCGGCCGGCGGCAAGCGCCTGCGCCCCCTGGTGGTGCTCCTGGCCGCCCGGGCCTGCGGCGTCCGGACCCAGAAGCACGGGGACCTCGCCGCCGTCATCGAGTTCATCCACACCGCCACTCTGCTCCATGACGACGTGGTGGACGGCTCGGAGCTGCGCCGCGGCCGCGAGACCGCCAACGCCGTCTGGGGAAACCCGGCGAGCGTGCTAACCGGCGACTTCCTCTATTCGCGCGCCTTCCAGATGATGGTGAAGGTGGACGACATGCGCGTCATGCGCATCATGGCCGATGCCACCAACCGCATCGCCGAGGGCGAGGTCATGCAGCTGCTCAACTGCCATGACCCGGATACCACCGAGGAACGCTACCTCGATGTCATCCACCGCAAGACCGCGACCCTGTTCGAAGCGGGCGCGCGCCTTGGGGCGGTCGCCGCCGACCGTGGCGCGGCGGAAGAGCAGGCCCTCGCCGCCTACGGCCTGCACCTCGGTACCGCCTTCCAGCTCATCGACGACATCCTGGACTACAGCGCCAGCGCCGAGGAGATGGGCAAGAACGTGGGCGATGACCTCGCCGAGGGCAACCCCACCCTGCCCCTGATCCGCGCCATGCAGCATGGTGCCTCCGAGCACCGGGCCCTGCTGCGGGAAGCCATCGAGGACGGCGGCCGGGAGCACGCCGAGGAGATCATCCGTATCGTCGGGAAGAGCGGCGCCCTGGAATACACCCGCGAACGGGCGACCGTCGAGTCTACCCGCGCCCGGGTGGCACTCAACCCCCTCCCCCCCTCACCCTATCTCGATGCTCTGAAGGATCTAGCCGACTTTGCCGTAGCTAGACGCGCTTAAACGGATCGCGCCCGGTCCACACGCCGGATCAATTCCTCGATCATCTGGTTCGTGCCCAGTGAAAGGATGCGGATCGAACTGCGCACAGGGATGAAGCCGAAGCTCGCGCCCCACCTTCCGGCATGACGCAAAGTGAGGGTCGCGCGCTTGGGATTGGTGAACCCCGAATAGCTGATGTTGATGATGTCCCGGAGTGACACCCGTTCCACGTGCCCCTCGTTCACCACGATGAGTTCCTGGCCGTTATCCCATACCTCATCCATCAAGTCCGAGAGCAGGCTCTTGGCCAGGAAGTGGAACACCGCCGCCATGAAGAGCGGGAAGAGGAAGATCCAGGAACCGATACGGTGATCCAGCTGTTTCAGCTTCCAGCACAGGATCAGCAGCACGAACATCAGTCCATACCAGAACACCGGTAACACGCGCTTGTAGAAACCGGTGCTCGCGGCTGAGATGCGCTTGGCATCGTCGGGCATGCCCTGCATAGCTTGCAGTGATTACCCGCGACGACGCGGTGGCGGCACGGTGCCGGACCTGAGGATCTCGGTACAGGCATCCGCCGGCAACGGGTGGCTGTAGTAGAAGCCTTGGGCGAGATCGCAGCCCGCCTCCCGCAGGAACTCACCTTGCCGCGCCGCTTCCACGCCCTCCGCCACCACCTTGATGCCGAGCTGGTGGCTCATGGCGATCACGGCGTTGACGATGGCTGCTTGGCGCGCATCCTGGGGGATGCCGGCCACGAAGCTCTTATCCACCTTGATGGTGCGGATGGGGAAACGGCTGAGATAGCTCAGGGACGAATAGCCGGTACCGAAATCGTCCAGGGAGAAGCTCACGCCGAGGTCGGCGAGATCGTCCATTCGCTGCAACACGCCGGGGTTGTCGGTCATGAGTGCCGTCTCGGTGAGCTCCAGTTGCAACAGAGTCGGATCCAGGTCGGTACGCGCCAGGATCGCACGCACCGTGGGGACCATGTCGTCCTGCAGGAACTGGCGTGGTGCCACGTTCACGGTGAGCGGGGTGAGAGATATGCCCAGGTTGCGCCATAGCACTGCCTGGCGACAGGCGGCCTCCAGCACCCAGTTGCCGAGCATCAGGATGTCGCCGCTCGCCTCGGCGATGGGGATGAATTTGGACGGCGGTATCAACACCCCCTCCGGGGTGCGCCAGCGCGCCAGCGCCTCCAGCCCCGCCACCTTGCCGCCGATGAGCTCCACTTGTGGCTGGTATTCGAGATGGATCTCGCCCTGCAAGATGGCGCGGCGCAGGCTGCCGCGCAGCATCAGGTATTCCTCGGCGAGCGCCTTCATGTCCGCGTTATAGAAGCGCATGTCGCCCGGATCCTGGCGCTTCACCTCGAGCAAGGCGTTATCGGCGTTACGCAGCAGGGTCTCGGCGCTCTCCCCGTCCTGGGGGGCCATGGCCACACCGACGCTGACCCGGAGATCCAGGCGGCTCGCCGGCAGCTGCAGAGGGGCTTCCAGGGTCTTCTTGACTGCCTGCAATCGCTCCCTCAAGACATCACGGTTGCCGTCGCAGACGATCACCGCTGCGAACTCGTCAGCCGCCAACCGTGCCACCCCGTCCTTGCCGCCGAAGGCTTCGGCGAGACGCGTACCGAACTCCCGCAGCACGCTGTCGCCGGCATCATGACCCAAGACGTCGTTGATGATCTTGAAACCGTCCAGGTTGAAGAGCGCCACCGCCAGCCGCCGTTCCGGTGTGATGTAGCGGAACTGCTCGCCGAGGTGCTCGGTAAGCAACACCCGGTTCCCCAGGCCGGTGAGCGGATCGTAGAAAGCCAGGTAACGCAGGCGCTTCTCGCTCTGCACCCGCTCGGTGATATCGGTGGTCACGGAGATCACGCCGTTGATGGCACCAGTCTCGCTGCGGCTGATGACCGCATCCACCTGTACGTCGATGGCGCGCCCGTCTGCCGTCAGATAGCGGGTGCTGAAGGATATGCTGGGCCGCTCGCCGGTGACGAGGCGCCGGAAGCGCTGCTCAGCCTCTGCCCGCTGGGGCGCATCGGCGATGATGTCGAAGACCCGCTTGCCCACCAGTCCCCCCGGCTGGTATCCCAGCATCTCATGGTGTGCAGTGTTGGCGTAGGTGATCACCCCGTCGAGCGCGATCTCCTTGATGCCGTGGGGCACCGCTTCCATGAGGCGCCGGTATTGTCGTTCACTGCGCCGCAGTGCTGCCTCGCTCTCCTTCTGGGCGGTGATGTCCTGGAAGATGCCGAACACCGACTCGGACGCGTCTGGAGTGGGCGGGCTGTACTGGCCTTTCACCCGCACGTGGCGGATCTGCCCGTCGGGACGCACGACCCGGGCCTCGAATTCCACGCTCTCGTGGGTGGTGGCGGCGTGTCGCACGAACCGCTCCACGTAGGGCTGGTCGTCCGGGTGATAGGTACTCAAGGTGCGGTTGAAATCCGGATCCACCCTCTTGGGATCCAGGCCGCGGATGCGGTAGATCTCATCCGACCACCAGAGCTTGTTGCTGCCGATATCCCAGCGCCAATGGCCGAGGTGCGCCAGTCGCTCCGCGTCGCCGAGCATCACGGCCTGCTCCTGCAGCACGTCGCGCGTACGCACCCGTTCGCTGATGTCGGTGAGCAGCCCGACGAAGAACTTGAGCTGCCCCTGCTCGTCGAACACCGGGCTCATGGAGAGCTCGCTCCAGAAGCGGGCCCCATCCTTGCGGAAGTTGGCGATCTCCACCTGCATCGCCCGGCGCTCGCGCATGGCGCTGTGGATCAATTCCCGGGTCTCGACAGAGTCATCAGTCTCCTCGAGGAAGCGGCAATCGCGGCCGCGCACGTCGGCGAAGCTGTAGCCGGTGATGCGCTCGAAAGCCGGGTTCACGTAGATGATGGGGTAGATGTCGCCATCCAGTTCGGCGGAAGTGACGAGCACGCCTGAAGTGGACTGGGTCACGGCCGCCGCCAGCATGGTGTGCTCGGAGAGCAGACGTTCCAGCTCAAGCTCACGCTGCTTCAGCGCGGTGATGTCGTTATATAGGGTGACGTAACCGCCTTCCCGGGTGTGCCGCTCCTTGATGAGCACCCAGCGCCCGTCCGGCAGCTCCTGTTCCAGGCTGCCGCTCGGCTGGTGATGGGCCAGGAGCCGTTCCTTGATCCAGGCCTCACCATCCCCCGGCACCTTGACCTGACCGGTCTTCACCGTGGTGCGCAGCATATCCTCGAAGCGCGTACCCGGCACCATCAGCTCAGCGAGCTGCGGATACATGCCCTTCAACTGCTCGTTGCAGATCACCATGCGATCGTGCGCATCGAAGATGATGAAGCCATCCTCGATGTAGCCGAGCGCGTCTTCCAGCAGGTTCTCCGCGTGCTCCCGGGCGCGGACATGGGTCACCGTCGCGAGCGCCGCCTTCACCGCGCGCCGCAATCGCGGCATGTGCTTGGGAGACTTGGTGACGTAGTCCGCGATACCGAGGCGCATGGCCTCCACCGCCACCTCCTCCGTGCCGGTGCCCGTGAACATGATCACCGGAAGATCCTGGTCGCGGGCCCGCACCCGCTTCAGTACCTCCAAGCCGGTGGACCAACGCAGGTGGAAATCGGTGATGATGAGATCGAGCCCAGGCTGGGCGATCGCGACCTCGAGTTGTGCCTGGGAATGCACCTCGAAGGTCTGGACGTCGGGGAAATCTTTGTGCAACTCCCGTGCCACCAGGGCGCGGTCGTCCGGGTTGTCGTCCACCACTAGCACACGTAGGCCCCCGCCGTTGCCGGCGGGCCCCGCCTCGCTGTGTCTCTTCTGCGTCATCGCCGCCTCCGCGGGCCCGATGCTGTGGACATCCCTCTATATCTAATGCAGTTCCGGGTGCTCGCTTAACATAAGCCAATATACCTGCAATTGCTTGAGCAGGGCACTGAACTCCTCGAAAACCACGGGTTTCACCAAATAGGAATTGGCCCCAAGCTCGTAAGCGCGGTTGATATCCGCAGGCTCCCGGGATGAAGTCAGGACCACCACCGGCAAGCGCCGCAGGCCATTCTGGTCCCGCAGCCACTTGAGCACCTCGTGCCCCGACAGGCGCGGCAGCTTGAGGTCGAGCAGCATCATGAACGGTAGCGGATGGGCTTCACGGTCAGCGTATTTCCCTTCCCCGGCGAGATAGGCCACCGCCTCCTCGCCGTTGGCGACACAGGCGATCGGATTCACCACGTGCGATTTGTTGAACGCGCGCCGGATCAGCATGACGTCGTTCTCGTCATCCTCCGCGAGCAGTATGGTGGTTTTTGTTATCCCGCTCATATCAGCCATTCCGATACTCCTTGAGACGCGCCATGAAAGTAGTGCCGCCGCCGTCGGACTCCACACTTATCTCGCCCTGCATGCGGGCGAGCCCCTTCTTCACGATGGAGAGTCCGATGCCCGTGCCCGGGTAACTCTCGGCCCCATGCAAGCGCTCGAACACCTTGAAGATG
>DASYZF010000230.1:0-2104 GCA_035946515.1 Gammaproteobacteria bacterium
GGCCGGGTGCGCCTTCAGGAGCTTGTGGCCGTTGAAGTGGAAGTCGCCCACGAGGGGCACGCGTACGCTCAAGGCCTCCAACCGGTCCCGGATGTGGGGCACGGCGGCGGCGGCCTCGTCGGTGTTGACGGTGATGCGCACGAGCTCGGAGCCGGCCCGGGCCAGCTCCGCCACCTGCTTGGTGGTGGCGGTGACGTCGGCGGTGTCGGTGTTGGTCATGGACTGCACCACGATGGGGGCGTCGCCGCCCACCTTCACGGTGCCGACCATGACCGGCACGCTCTGCCGGCGCTTGAGGACTTGGATATCGTTCATAGGAGCCATAAATGATACCGGATTGGCCTTAAGCCCCGGGTATCATGTTTTCCATGGCTGAAACCGTAGTCTTCGTTCATGGCCTCTACATGACCGGTGTGGAGCTGGGACTCCTGCGCCGGCGCCTGGAGGCGGCCGGCTTCGGCACCCAGGTCTTCCGCTATCACAGCCTGCTGCGCAGCGTGGACGAGAACGCCATGCTGCTGGCGGATTTCCTGAAAGGGGTGGAGGGCGAGCGGCTGCACCTGGTGGGCCACAGCCTCGGGGGCATGGTGATCCTGCGCATGTTCGAGCGGGGCGTGGAACTCCCGCCGGGGCGCGTGGTGTTCATGGGTTCGCCGGTGCGGGGGAGCCTCGCGGCCAAGAACCTGAGGGACCGGGGGCTCGGCTTCCTCCTGGGCCGCAGCGGCCCGGAAGGCCTGACGCTGCCGCAGGAAGCGGCATGGAAAGCGCCGCGGGAGCTGGGCGTCATCGCCGGCACCCACGCCTTCAGCATCAACCCCTTCCACTCGAAGCTACCGGAACCCAACGACGGGATGGTGTCTTTGGAGGAGACGCGCATCGCGGGGGCCAAGGATTCGGTCGAACTGCACTTGGCTCACACCACCATGCTGTTCAGCAATCGGCTGGCGGAGCAGGTGAATGCGTTCCTCAAGGAGGGTGTATTCCAGGCTTGACAGCCTGAGGGATGGCTGGTCAAAAACTGCTCAAGTGAGAATTATATAAACTGTGGAATACATCACGCCCGCGCTCGGGCGCAAAAAGTTAGTTTGGCACATCACCAAGAACAACAGGGAGTATGCCGCCGTGATCAGACAAGCCCGGTTCGCGTCACTGCTCTTCGCCGGCGCTCTCCTCGTTGGCTGCGCCAGCGATACGATCGGTCCCGAGCGCGACCTGAATGACCCTACGAATTCGCTGGTGTTCGTCTATGTCGATATGGCGGACGCCCCCACCGGTATCGACGACGCGACCCTCAAGCCCCAGGGCGAGGAAGGCTATTGGCACCTGGTGGTGGAAGACGGCCTCATGTACCAGCGATACCTGCCGAACGGTTCCTATCAATTCTCGAGGCTGGCGGGTTCAAGTTTCCTGCATGGGGAAGTGCTCTATGACTTCCCGGCCTACGGGCAGAATGCATCCGCGATCCGCATCCAGAAGCCCGGGATCTATTTCCTGGGTTCGTTCAAGTACAAGGAGGTCAAGACCGGTTTCTTCGAACAAGACAAGTTCGACATCGAGCGGGTGGACAGCCCGACCGAACTGGAGCTGCTGAACCGTCTCCTCAAGGAGGATTGGGTGAAAGGCAGCCAGTGGGATGCGCGCATCCGCGCCCGCATCGCGGAACTCGGCAAGAAGAAGTGAGGCCGGCGGCGATGCGCGGCTCGATCGGTGTCCTGGTTCCGGCCTATGCGGTGCTGCTCGCCGCCTGTGTGCCGACGTCCGGCATCAAGCCGGTGGACGAGCTGTCGGCGGTGCCGGCGGGGCATACGGTGCTCGTCGGTCGCGTGGAGCTCCATCCGGCCCTGAAGCCCGGTGAGCAGAAGCTCGGGGATTCCTACAAGGAGTTCGCGGACGAGGCGCTCCTGATCGTCGATGACGAGCTGAGGCCGGTGCCGGAGTTCAGCCGCAGTGACCTCGGTGAGCGCATCGACGCTCCCTTTGACCGGCTGTTCTTCGTGGAGCTGCCGGCCGAACCCGCCTACATCCTCAAGGGCTGGGTGGTGATGGACGCCCAGGTCGAGGTCGTGGGTCCGAACGAACCGCCTCCCGACCCCGCCGCGCCGCT
>DASYZF010000231.1:0-3986 GCA_035946515.1 Gammaproteobacteria bacterium
GACTCTGCAGTCCGCGTGGCCTGTTTCATGTCCTTAAGGTCACCGGGCCCGTCGTTGCCTCGACAAAACCCCCGCTCAGAAGACATGGGTGAGCAGCCATTGGGTCCCGTCCACGAGGTCGCGGACCTGGAGTTTGGTGGGTCCCTCGCCCTCCTTCAGGCAGCGGGCGTGGATCTCCGCGAGCCAGGTGGCCTGGCTCCAGACCGGCACGTCGAATACCTTGGCCTGCTTCAGCGCCTCCACCAGTTCGGCCGTGGGCGGCTTCTGCTTGCGGAATTTCACCGCGCGCCTGTCCGCGAGCTTCTTGAGGTAAGCGTCCAGCATCGTCCCCGCCATGGCGCCAGCGGCACGTTCGTCGATCCCGATGAGGTCCCGGGCGGCCTCGAGGAGGGCCAGCTGCATGCCCCGCTCGGCCTGGTCGTCCGTGTCCAGCGAGGTCCAGGCGAGGCGGTCCGTGACGGATCTCAGGATAGCCAACTGGTTCTTGAAACAACGGGTGGCCTCCCCGCCTGGGTCGTCGGCCCCCCGGCCGCGGAAGAAATCCTGGATGACGTAGGCGCTCCTGTCGTGCCAGGGATACCTTGGGTCCACCACGTAGAAGGACTGGAACTCGGCGTAACGATCCGGGGCCAGCTGCTTCATGAGCGGCAGGGCCCGGCTGTACCAGCTCTGGTAGCGTTCCTCGAAGTGAGTCTCGTCGACCGGCAGGGGTTCCGGGGCCGGCTCCTGTTCTTTCCCGTCATCCTTCTGCTTATCTCCCGCGAATCTCACGATCACCACGTTCAGCGCGTCCTTCGGCGCTGGCTTGGGGTACAGCTTGCGCTGCCGCCGGTACTCGGCCCCGAATTCCTCAACCAGGGCGATACCTTCCAGGTGTAGGGTCTGCAACTGCTTCTTCGCCACTTCCTCGGTGATCATCGCTGCCCGCCTCATCCTCAAAAGGGGATCAGATGCTGGCGAAGTGCGGATGGAATAACTAGCCCCTCCCCTCCATGGGGGGGGGTTCGAATATGAATTTTTTGTGACAAGGGAGGGGCTTGTGCTGGAGCCGTCACCGGAGTAGCGGCGGCTTACTGGAAACGCCCATCCCCTAAATCCGCATACCTCATCCGTAATCCGGCCGACCGCCCGGTTCGAGCAGGTCGAGACGTCGCGCCAGCCAACGGGTGCTGCTGCCCTGTACGAGCAAGGTGACCAGGACGGCGACAAAAACCACGGCGGCGATACGGTCTGCCTGGGCGACGCCGCGTGCCAGCAGCATGCCCGCCAGGGCGCCGGGGATGACGCCGGTCTCGCGTGTCCAGCACATGAAAAGCAGCTCCCGCAGCGACCAGCGCGCGCGCCGGTCGGGTAGCGCGCACACCAGCACGGTGAGCGGCCGGGCCAGCAGCATGAAGACGGCGATGCACCCCGCGATCCCCCAGGAGTCGGGACCGATGGACCGCAGGTCCATCTGCGTGCCAAGCAACATGAAGATCATCATGCGGAGGATGAGGGAAGTCGTGTCGGCATATTCGTGCAGCCGGCGGTCTTCGCCCGGCGCCAGAGTGAACCCGAACACCTGGCGGTTACCGAGGATGACGCCGGCCACAAACACCGCCATGAAGCCGCTGGCGCCGAAACCGTCCGCGCTGAAATAGGCGCCTATCACGGTGATCAGGGTGAGCAAGGGCGCGTATTGGCGCAGGAAACCGTAGCGCCCATGCCCCATGAGGAAAGCGGCCGCCAAGCCCAGCGCGCCGCCGACGAGGAAGCCGATGCCCGCCTGCAGGGCGAAGCTTCCAAGCACGCTGGAGAGCCGGAAGTCAGCCGCGCCGAGCGCCGCGCCGACGAGCGCGAAGGTCAGCACGGCGCTGATGGCGTCGTTGAACGCCGCCTCGCATATGACCGCCTGTGCGAGCCGTTCCCGCACCCGGATCTGCTTGAAGATGGGGATGAGCGCGGCCGGATCCGTCGCGGCGATAACCGTACCGAGAAGCAGCGCGACCTGCCAAGGCATGCCGAGGAAGAGATGCGCCGCGATACAGACGAGGGCGGCGGTGATCAGCACCCCGACGGTGGAAATGGCCGCCACCGTGATCCAGATGTCGCGCAGCAACCCGAGACGCACGCCGGTGCCGCCGTCGAACAGGATGTAGGACGCTCCGAAGGTCAATATCAGCTGCCCCAGGGTGGAATCCACGGGCACGGCCACGAGGCCCGTCATGCCCGGCCCGAGCAGCACCCCCGCCACCAGGTACAACACCAGGTCAGGCAGGTGCAGCTTCCGCGCCAGCCAGCCCAACACCGCCCCGATCGCAAGCAGGGAGGCGATCAACAGCAATATGTGCCTGACGTCCGGGCCTGATGCCAGATCGTGCATCTCATACTCCTGCGACAAGACGCGCTCGCTACCCTGACCCCCGACAGACAAGGGATGGCGGGCCCTTCGATCGCGCCGGGAAGCGCCGCCTCACTCCTGCGGGGCGCCCTTCTCCGCGGCCAGGAACTCCTCGGCCAGGGACCAATAGATGGGCGCGCGGCAGATGAGCTTGGACGCGCCCAAGGCGATGAAGGCCGCGGCCATGATGGGCAGCACCATGCTCTGGTCGTTCACCATCTCCATGACGATGACCGAGGCGGTGAGCGGCGTCTGCACCACGCCGGTGAAATACCCCACCATCCCCAGGAGCACCACGGTGCCCACCGGGGCATAGGGCATGAGCGGCGCCAGGTCGGCGCCCAGCCCCGCGCCCGCCGACAGGGACGGCGAGAAGATGCCGCCGGGTATGCCGCTGAAGTAGGACGTGAGCGTGGCCAGCATCTTGTAGAACGGGAACCCCAGGCCCAGGTCCTGGCCGGACATGAGCACGCTGCGCGCCTGCTCGTACCCGGTGCCGTAGGAGGAGCCGCCGGACGCGAAGCCGATGACGGCGATCAGCAGTCCGCAGCCGAAGGCGATCGGCAGGGCATACCGGCCCGCGAAGGGCCGCAGCTTGCCCATGCCGAGCACCAAGGCGCGGCTGAAACAGCCGCCCAGGAGCCCGCCGATGACGCCGCACATGGGCACCGCGATCCAGTCCCGCAACTGCACGAAGTGCGCGCTGCTCTCGCCGAAGTAGCTGTAGTTCCCCATGAACCCCAGCGCCGTGATGCCGGCGATGATCACCGCGATGAGCAGCATGCCCGTGGCGCGCTCCTCGTAGAAACGCGCCATCTCCTCGATGGCGAAGATGATGCCGGCGATGGGGGTGTTGAACGCCGCCGCGATGCCCGCCGCGCCGCCCGCCATGATCAGGCCGTGGCGCAGGTAGTGGGGCGGGAAGCGGGTGAAGCGCCCGGTGGAATACATCACCGAGGCCCCCACGTGGATGGTGGGCCCCTCGCGGCCGATGGAGGCGCCGCCGAGGAATCCCAGGAGCGTCATCAGGATCTTGCCCCCGGCGATGCGCAGCGAGAGCAGCCGTTTGCGCTGCTTGTCGTCGGCGGTGCGCAAGGCGGCGATGGCCTGGGGGATGCCGCTGCCCTGGGTGCCGGGGAACACGCGGCGGGTGAGGAACACCGTCGCCACCAGCACCAGCGGCGAGAGCAGGAAGGTCCACCAGTGGGAATGGGCCAGGATGCGGTCATGCAGCGCCATCATCCAGTTGCTGGCGAGGGTGAAGAGCGCGGCGAGGCAGCCCACCGCGAGGGCTCCGGACCAGAAGACCAGCCGGGTCTTCCAGTCCCTAACCGAGAGGTATCCGAGTAAGCGATTGGGCATAGGTACTGTCAACGCGCCGACACATGGTTCTTTTTCTGGGGAGCCATTCTAGCGCGCCTTGACCGGCCCGGTGACAGAAGCGCTTCCGACATATGTCCCCAGCACACTGACCTGTAACGGAAACCCTTAGAACCTCACGCTTCGCCGCAAGATCATTGTGGATCGTTCAAAACAGTTGCCATATCCACGGCGACGCCACCATAAGATGTCCACTGACCATCTCCGATATCCGTAGTCCGCTGAT
>DASYZF010000232.1:0-1600 GCA_035946515.1 Gammaproteobacteria bacterium
GGTTGGGGGCTAAACGCCCCACGTGGGTTCGAATCCCACCCTCTCCGCCATATCTCCTGCTTTCCGCTAGACTTGAGACATCTCCCATCTCTTTGCTCACGCCATGGCCGCACGTCATATCTACAAAGTCATCTTCATGAATCAGGGCAAGCTCTATGAGATCTATGCCCGCAGGGTGAGCCAGGACGGCTTCTGGGGGTTCATCGAGATCGAGCAGATGGTGTTCGGGGAGCGGGGCGGCGTGGTGGTGGATCCCAACGAGGAGAAGCTCAAGACCGAATTCGAGGGGGTGAAGAAGAGCTTCATCCCCATGCACTCGGTGGTGCGCATCGACGAGGTGGCCCGGGAGGGCACAGCCAAGATCGTGGCCCTCGAGGGCGGTGGAAACGTGAGCCCGTTTCCCGTGCCCCTCTACACCCCAGGCAAGAAATAAGGCGTGCGCTTCGCCTCTCTGGGCAGCGGCAGCCACGGCAACGCCACCCTCATCCAGGCCGGAGATACCACCCTCATAGTGGACTGCGGCTTCTCCGCCTCCGAGACCGAGCTGCGCCTGGCCCGCCTGGGCGTGGAGCCCGCTTCCATCGCGGCCCTGCTCGTGACCCATGAGCACAGCGACCATGCCTCGGGGGTGGTGCGCTTCGCCTCACGCCACGACATCCCGGTGCGCTGCACCGCCGGCACCCGCGCCGCCTGCATGAAGCTCGGTTTCGAGATTGCTGAACCCTTCGAGAGCGAGCGGCGTTTCGTGGTCGGCGACATACAGGTGACGCCCGTGACCGTGCCCCACGACGCCCGGGAGCCGGTGCAGTTCCTGTTCGACGGCGGGCCGCACCGCTTCGGGCTGCTGACGGACGTGGGCAGCGTGACGCCCCATATGCGCCGCATGTTCAGCGGTTGCGCGGCGCTGCTCCTGGAGTGCAACCATGACCGGGAGATGCTGGAAGACGGACCTTATCCGCCTTCCCTGAAAGAGCGGGTAGGCGGCCCCCTGGGGCATCTCAGCAACGACCAGGCAGCTGATCTCTTGCGCAGCCTGGACAAGCAGTGGTTGCAGCATCTGGCAGCGGCGCATCTTTCGGAGAAGAACAACACGCCGGAGCTGGCCCGTGTGGCACTGGCGGAAGCGGCGGATTGCGATGAGGCTTGGATCGGCGTCGCTGACCAGGAAATAGGCCTGGACTGGCGGGAGATTTCCTAGGCCCTCTAGAAGCTGCTGCGCTTGGCAGGGCCTTGTTGCGGGCCAGCTCGGAATCCTCATGTACACCGGGAGTACACTCCAGTTCCTCGCCGTCCGGCGCCTAGCCCTGCCTGCGCTCGCTACGCTTCTCTGAGGGCTGTTGGAGCGAGTAGTTGGATTCCTGTAAAATACCGCTCCGTACCTGCCCCAGGACCGACAATGCTCCAGTTCCGCGGTGGACCGGCCCTCTCCGATTTCCGCATCCGGATCCTGCTCGACAAGCTGCGCAACACCTGGCCCGAGATCGCGGGCCTGGACACCCGGTTCCTGTATTTCGTCGATAGCGACGGCCTCCTCGGGGCCGCCGACCAGAACCTTCTGGAACGCCTGCTGAACGACGGCGCGGCCCCGACGGCCACGCCC
>DASYZF010000233.1:0-4327 GCA_035946515.1 Gammaproteobacteria bacterium
GATGACGCCGTGCTCATGCCGCCCAACCTCGCCACCGTGAAGAGCAAGATCGCGGTAGGGGACTTCATGCGCCAGATGCTGGTGCCGCCCATGTCCGGCATGCTGCTCAACTACACCGAGACCAACGTCTGCGGCGACAACGCCTACAGCTACGGCTACTACACCGTGCTCGGCGCCAACGGCGTGACCCTAGACCGCGGCAAGTTCGTGGAGATACTCCGGAACGACGGCGGCTGGAAGATCTCCCGCGACATCTGGAACAGCGACATGGTCGCGCCCACGGCGAACGCCGCTCCCGCGACTCCCGCTCCGGCCGCGGCCACGCACTGAGAGATCCTGTCCTCGATATGAAGAGCCCGGAGTGGCGGCACTCCGGGCTTTTCCTTTTCCGGCTGTATACCGGCAAAGGGTGGTCTCAGCCTGGGTAAGTTCCAGCCAGCATAAGACCCTCGGTCTCAGGGAAGCCCAGCGCCAGGTTCATGTTCTGCAGCGCCTGACCGGCCATGCCCTTCACCAGGTTATCCAGGGCGGTCATGACCGCCACGGTACCGTCCTTCACCTGCCAGCCGATGTCGCAGAAGTTGCTGCCCGTCACCGCGCCGACCCGCGGCGATTCCCCGATGAGCCGCACGAAGGGGGCGTCCCGATAGGCGGATTCGATCCTGGCCTGCACCGCCGCCGCATCCAGGCCGAGGCGCTTGTCGGGCCGGAACTGTGCCGTGGCGAAGATGCCCCGCACCATGGGCGCCGAGTGGGGCACGAAGCTGAAGCTGTAGCCGCGGCTGCCCGTGGCTTCCAGGAGCCGGGTGATCTCGGCGCCGTGCTGATGGGAGAGCACCTTGTAGGCGCGGAAGTCCTGGGCTCGCAGGGGATGATGGGTGCCCTCGCCCGGAGAGGCGCCGGAACCGGAGGAGCCGGTGGCGGCGCTCGCGGCGATGAATCCCAGGTCGCTCATCCCCGCGAAAGGCAGGAGGGCGAGCTGGATGGCGGTGGCGAAACAGCCGGGGCTCGCGATGCGCCGCGCTTTCACCAAGTCGGAGCCGCGCCACTCCGGCAGGCCGTAGACGAAACTGCCGAGCTGGTGCGGACAGGGATGGGTCGCGCCATAGGCCTGTGCATAAGCGTCTGCGTCGTCCAGGCGGAAGTCGCCGGAAAGGTCGATGATCGTGAGCCGCTCCGCGAGCCTGTGCCTCTCCCACTCAGCCTCCAAGAGCGGCAACTGCTTGGCAAACTCCATATGGGGCATGGCGGCGAACAGCACCGGCACATCGGCGGTGGCCAGCGCGCGCCAGTTGGGCTCCGCATCGAAATCCCCCTGTAGCACGCCGCGCAGGTTGGGATGGGCTTTCCAGAAAGGTTCACCGGCATGCTTGCGGGACACGGCACGTAGGCTCTCCACCCGTGGATGCTGCGCGAGCAGCCGCAGGAGCTCGCCGCCCCCGTAGCCCGAGCCACCCAGGATCGAGACCGCGATCCGGCTCATGGGCGGCGGATACCCCGCTCCGCCAGCACCTTCAGCATGTGCTCGCCGAAGGCCTTGCCGTGGCTGCGCGCGTTGATGGCCCTCAAGCCCACCTCCCGCTCCACGAAGCGCACGCCCACGTTGTTGTCTGTGGCGGGACCAGTGACCACGTCGGCGGTGATGCCGTATTCCTGCTGCAGGTGGCGCACGCCACCCGCCACGCCCACGGGATCGTTGGCGCAGAACACGAACCCGGCCGTGAGCGCGCGCAACCCGGGATCCGCGAGGATCTTCTGCACGCCGTAGTCGCCCATGATGCCATCGCCGGTCTCGGCCACGATCACGTCCAGGCCGCGGCCCGAGAGCTTGGCGAACAGCGTGCGCGCCACCTGGTTGGCGCTCTCGGGGCCGGTGCAGACGATGCCGGCGTCGGTGAAGTCGTAAGTCACCTCGGCGCCGTAGTCGAGCATGCTCAAGGTGTCGCGCATGAGCGACACGCCGGTGAGCTTGGCACCACCCACCCGGAAGCCGGCCTGGGAGAGCCGCCGCACCAGGGCACAGGCGGCGGCGGTCTTGCCGGCATTCATGCAGGTGCCTGCCACGTAGATGACGCGGCAATCCGGCTTGCTGCCGTTCTGCTGCAGGGCCCCCATGCGGATGTTGGCGGGCTGGCCTTCCCGGGACTGGAACTCGGGGTACACCAGCACCTGGCCCAGCACCTCGAATTCGAAGGGTGCCCCCACTTCCGGGTTGTGGGAGACGCATTCGCCGATGACGCCGCCCAGGTTCAGCACGTGCAGCTTCTGGCCCTGTTCCACGCGCCTGGGCAGCACGCCCTCATAACCGTGCAGTGCGTTGCGATGGCCCAGGGCGCCGACGATCACGTCATCGCCGTGGATCACGTTCATGCGGCCGTGCACGTCTTCCAACTGGTTATAGGCGGACTTGTCGCCGAGTATCCGGCCGGCGACCACAGCGCCATGCTCGGCGCTGATGGTGGACGAGAGGGTGAGCACCCGATCCAGCTTGAGGTTGCGGGTGACGGAAGCGATCTTGTCGGCATTGATCCTCACGGCGCGCCTCCCGCCTGGAGTGCGAGTATCTGCTGCACCCCGTAGAGCTTGGCGAAGCCGGCCGCTTCCGCCCCGCTCCAGAGCTTGTTGGCTTCGCCATAGCTCGCCACCTTGGCATCCATGAGGGAATGGGGTGAGCGCACGCCATCCACCGCGAAAGTGCGGGGATAGAGGGTGAGCTGCACTTCGCCGGTGACATGCTCCTGGCTCGACTCGAGGAAGGCTTCCAGATTGCGCGCCAGGGGATCGAAGAAATGACCCTCGTGCAGCAGCTGGCCGTAGAGGTTGCCGAGTGTGTCCTTCCAGAAGAGCTGCTTGCCCGAGAGCGTCAGCTTCTCCAGTTCCCGGTGGGTACCGATGAGGATATGGGCCGCCGGCGCCTCGAAACCGACGCGTCCCTTGATACCCAGGATGGTATCGCCGAGATGCACGCCGCGGCCGATGCCGTAGCGCCGGCCCAGGGTATTGAGTTCCGCCACCAGCGCCACCGGATCCAGCGCCTTGCCGTCCAGCGACTTGGGCACACCCTGTTCAAACACCAGTTTGAGTTTATGGGGCGAGAGCTTGGCGGCGTCAATCTCGCCCCCGGGGAACGCGGCTTGAGGCAGCTCGCTCCAGGAATCCAGGGTCTCGCGGCCGCCCACGGAGGTGCCCCACATGCCCTCGTTCACGGAGTACTGCACGGTCTTGGCGGGGAACTCGAAACCATGTTCCTTCAGGAACTCCATCTCCTCGGCGCGGCTGAGTGCGAGGCTCCTGATGGGCGTGATGAGTTCCAGCTCCGTCGCCAGGACGCGGAAGGCCACGTCGAAACGCACCTGGTCGTTGCCGGCACCGGTCGAGCCGTGGGCGAGCGCCGTGGCGCCCACTTCCTTCGCCACCTTCACCACGCTCGCCGCCTGGCAGACTCGCTCGGCGGAGACGCTCAAGGGATAGAGGTTCCCGCGCAGCACGTTGCCATACACGAGGTAACGCAGATAGCGGTCGTAGAGCTCGGCACGGGCATCCAGGGTCACGTGGGCCTTGGCGCCGAGCTTGGGCGAAAGCGCTTCGATACGGGCCAGTTCCTTGGCGTCGAAACCGCCGGTGTTCACCGTGATGGTGGTGATCTCCCAGCCTTGCTCCTTGAGGTGCACCACGCAGAAGGAGGTGTCGAGACCTCCGGAGAACGCCAATGCCACATGCTTCTTCATCTATCCGCTCCTACTTCGCCGTGTTCCACAGTGCCTGCTCGGCCTGCTGCAGGCCATCGCGGGTGTCCTCGAGCCAGCGTTCCGCCGCCGACAGCTCCGACTCGATGAGTTCCAGGCCCAGGTTCCCCGCACCGCCGAGATGGGTGGCGGTGAGCGCCTGGCGGTCCGGCCTGAACGTGCCGCCTTCGATCTCCTTTGCCACCTGCTTGTAAGCGTCACGGAAAGGCATGCCGCCTTGGGCCAGGAGATAGGCTTGGTGGGCGGCGTAGATGTCGTCGCTGCAGGCGGCTGCGGCCTTGGCTGCGTCCACCTCCAGGGCCGGCACCAAGGCGATAAGCACGTCCAGCCAGCTCCTGGCGGAGGCTACGGCACCGAATAAAGGTTTCTTCAGGAGTTGCAGGTCCCGGTGGTAGTTGGACGGCAGCCCCGCCGCGATCTCCTGCAGCATGGCAGCGTAGCCGCGTAGCTCGCGGCAGCGGCCCCGGGCCAGCTCCACCACATCCGGATTGCGCTTCTGGGGCATGATCGAAGAACCGGTGGTGAAGGCGTCCGGCAGACGGATGAAGCCGAACTCGGGCATGGAATAGAGGGCCACATCC
>DASYZF010000234.1:0-4736 GCA_035946515.1 Gammaproteobacteria bacterium
GAGTGCTTGTCGCTCACGTAGGTGTTCCGGGTGAGGCGGGTGCGGGCACCGCCCGGGACGGAGATGCTCTCCGCCACCGCGTGGCCGAGCCTGTCGTCCGGCGCCGAGTACATGCGGCCGCGCGGGAAGATGAAGAATCGCAGCACCGCCGCCACCGACTTGTTGGGGAAGTTGCGGAGGAAGCCGTGCATCTGCTCCTGCAGGCGGTAGAGCGCGTCACGGCATGCCCATTCCACCAGCGGCAGATCCTCGGCCGGACGGTTCTGGTCCTCGAAGCGCTTCAGGGACGCCGAGGCGATGTACATGTAGCTCAGCATGTCGCCGAGGCGAGCCGAGAGCTTCTCTTTCTTCTTGAGCGCGCCGCCGAGCGTCAGCATGGCGGCATCGGAGGCCAGCACGAAGGACGCGCTGTAGCGGTTGATGTGCTGGTAGTAGCGCTCGGTCGGGGTCACCACCGGCACGCGGGTGAACTTGGCGTTGGTGAGCGCGAGCCAGAGCGAGCGGGCGGCGTTGCTGATGGCGAGCCCAATATGGCCGAACAGCGCCTGATCGAACTCCACCACCGCAGCCGCGTGGTCCTCAGAGGCGGCGGCGCGCATCTCCTTCAGCACGAAGGGATGGCAGCGGATGGCACCCTGGCCGTAGATCATCAGGTTGCGGGTGAGGATGTTCGCGCCCTCAACGGTAATGGCGATGGGGATGGACTGGTAGCCGCGCCCGAGGTAGTTGCGCGGTCCGAGCTGGATGCCCTTGCCGCCGTGGATGTCCATGGCATCGTTGCCGACGTGCCGCGCCATCTCGGTGACATGGCACTTGGAGATGGCGGCGCACACCGAGGGGGCTTCGCCTTGGTCGATGGCGCCGGCGGTCATGGTGCGCACCGCCTCCATGGCGTAGAGCGTGCCGCCCATGCGGCCCAACACCTCGTCGATGCCGTCGAAGCGGGCGATGGGCAGACGGAACTGCTTGCGTACACGCGCGTAGGCGCCGCTGGTGTAGACGCCGAGGCGTGAGCCGCCGCAGGTGTTGGAGGGCAGAGAGATGGCGCGGCCCGCGCCCAGGCATTCCATGAGCATGCGCCAGCCGTGACCGGCCATCTTGGGGCCGCCGATGATGAAGTCGAGCGGCACGAACACGTCCTTGCCGTGGGTCGGGCCGTTCTGGAAGGGCAGGTTGAGCGGGAAGTGGCGCCGGCCGATGCTGACGCCGGGTAGGTGCGGCGGGATGAGCGCGCAGGTGATGCCGTAGTCGTCCACCTGGCCCATGAGGTGATCGGGGTCCGTGAGCCGGAAGGCGAGACCCAGCACAGTGGCCACCGGCGCGAGCGTGATGTAGCGCTTGTTCCAGTTCAGGCGCATGCCGAGGACTTCCTTGCCTTCCCACATGCCCTTGCACACCACGCCGGTGTCTGGGATGGAGGCGGCGTCGGAGCCGGCGGTGGGGCCGGTGAGCGCGAAGCAGGGCACGTCCTCGCCGGAAGCGAGCCGCGGCAGGTAGTGGTTCTTCTGCTCCTCGGTGCCGTAGCGCAGCAGGAGCTCCGCCGGCCCCAGGGAGTTGGGCACCGCCACGATGGAGGCGCAGGTAGGGCTGCGGGTGGCGATCTTGGCCAGCACCTCGGAGTTCGCCAGCGCCGAGAACTCCCGACCGCCGTAGCGCTTCGGGATGATCATGGCGAAGAAACCCTTCTTCTTCAGATAGTCCCAGGCTTCGGGCGGCAGGTCGCACCACTCGTGGGTGACCTTCCACTCATCGATCATGGCGCAGAGCTCTTCCACTTCATGGTCGAGGAAGGCCTGCTCCTCGGCGCTGATGGCGGGCGCCGGGGTGTTGAGCAGCCGCTGCCAGTTGGGGCGCCCGCTGAAGAGCTCGCCGTCCCACCACACGGTGCCGGCCTCGAGGGCCGCCGCCTCGGTCTCGGACATCTCCGGCATGATTTGGCGGAACATGTTGAGCAGCGGCCGCGAGATGTAGTGGCGACGGATCGCGAGCACGTTGAGCGGGATGGCGAGCGCGAAGAACGCCACCCAGAAGACTAGCTGCAACCAGTAGGGGCCGGTGTGCGCGATGCTGTAGACGAGCAGGAACGCGAGGTAGGCGAGGCTCGCGAGCAGCAGCGGCACGCGGTTGTAGGCCAGCGTCAGGCTGCCGGCGACGAACACGAGGAGCCAGAGGAGTGCGCTCAGCATGGGATATCCGTCCAGTGTTGGTTGGGGCGCCGTGACACCCTGCGCCTCTTGAAAACTATACTCCTGCCTGCAACCGGGCGCGCAGGCCGGCGGGGATGGTCACCGCCTTCTGCGCCTTGAAGTCGAAGCACACCATGCCGGTACGTGCCTCGGCCACCACCCGGCCGTCGGTCGCGTTGCTCACGCGGAAGTAGAAGGCGCAGCTGCGGCTCGAGAAGTCGCCGGCTGCCGCCTCGATGCGCAAGCGGTCGCCGTAGAAAGCCTGGGCACGATAGATGACGGCGGCGTCCGCCACCACGAAGCCTATCTGGTCGGCGCCGATCTCGTCGGTGCCGAGCGACAGGAGATAGCCGCGCCGGGCCTCGTGCAGCAGGCCTAGCACGGCGTCGTTGCCGAGGTGGTTGCCGTAGTTGAGATCCGCCACCCGTACCGCGAGTTCCACGGTGTAGGGGAAGCGCTCCGGCAGCGTGATCTCGACCCGTCCCATGTCGCTCCTCTACCTAATATAGATGAGCAGGGGGCCTTAAGGCCCCCTGGCTGTACCGACCTTGGCCGGGGTCAGCCCCCGGGCAGGAGGTCCTTCACCCCTTCACGTTCCTCCCGCAGCTCAGCCTCGGTGGCGCGCATGCGCTCCTGGGAGAAGCCATCGACCTTCAGGCCCTTCACGATCTTCCACTGGCCCTTGCTGCAGGTCACGGGGTAGCCGTATATGATGCCGGCCTTGATGCCGTAGCTGCCGTCGGCCGGCACCGCCATGCTCACCCAGCTGCCCTTCGGGGTGCCGAGCGCCCAGTCGCGCATATGGTCGATGGCGGCGGAGGCGGCGGAGGCCGCCGAGGAGGCGCCGCGCGCCTTGATGATGGCTGCGCCGCGTTGCTGCACGGTGGGGATGAACTCGCCCGTCACCCATGCCTGGTCCACGAGCTTCGTCGCCGCCTTGCCCTTCACGGTGCAGGCGTTGATGTCCGGGTACTGGGTGGAGGAGTGGTTGCCCCAGATGGTCATGCGCTTGATGTCGTTCACGTGGGTGCCGGTCTTGGCGGCCAACTGGCCCAGGGCGCGGTTGTGGTCCAGGCGCATCATGGCGCTGAAGTTCTTCTTCGGGATGCGCGGCGCGTTGGAGGAAGCGATGAGCGCATTGGTGTTGGCCGGGTTGCCCACCACCAGCACCTTCACGTTCTTCTTCGCGGTCTTGTTCAGCGCCTGGCCCTGGGCGGAGAAGATTTTGGCGTTCTCGAGCAAGAGGTCCTTGCGCTCCATGCCTGGACCGCGGGGCTTGGCTCCCACGAGCAGGGCGTAGTCGGCATCCTTGAAGGCTGTCTCGGCGCTGTCGGTGGCCACGATGCCGGCGACCAGCGGGAAGGCGCAGTCGGTCAGCTCCATCACCACGCCATTCAGCATCGGCATGGCACCTGGGACTTCCAGCAACTGCAGGATCACGAGCTGCTTCGGGCCCAGCATGTCGCCCGCGGCGATGCGGAAGATGAGTTGATAGCCGATCTGGCCGGCGGCGCCGGTGACTGCGATGTGGACGGGTTTCTTCGTGGCCATGGACATCGAGCTCCGTTGGTTGGCGGGTCATCCGAAAGGGGGCGCAGACCGGGCGGTCCGCACAGGGGACGCGATTCTAGCACCGGCGCGGGAGGGGCCCTTTTCCCAGCCCCGGTGCGGATAGGCACCGAGTACCCACCGATATATGGAGGGGCCGGTGTTAGAGGGAGTGTTATAGGGAGGCCTGCGGAAAGACCGTTGGAAACCTGGGCGACGGGCTTCAAGATACAGTGAAGTTTCTGTAAGCCGTTGTTTTTAAATGCGATATTTTGGGCTGCACAAAATGCAGTCCGGGGGCTTGCAACTCTCATTTTTAGTGTTATAGTTAGCTACAACACCACTACTGAATCGGCTCCCTCAGGAGCCGCCAAACGTAAGAGAAGGAGCCAGGACATGAACATCAACTTCCGCAAATTGAGCCTAGCCATCGCCTTGAGCCTCGGGCTCGGCGCCACGAGCCTGGCAGCCTACGCGGCCCGCGCCCATCAGAGCCCAGTGCTGGACCTCGGCACCATCCAGGTGACCGCCGCCGACGTGGAGGGCGGTGCCGGCCACGGCGCCCGTTCCAAGTACGGCTCCACGGCCTATCTCGGCGTGGTGCAGGTGACGCTCGCCGACAGCCCCGATGCGCGCCTCGCCGACCGTGAAGCCAAGCGGCAGGGCGCCGTGTATCTCGGCGCCATCCAGGTCACGGCCGACGACAGCGAGGACGCGCGTTATGCGGCCAAGCTCGCCCAGGCGCCGGGCACCGTGTACCTCGGTGCGATCAACGTGAAACCCTCCAAGATCGCGTCGCTCTTCGGCAAGGGTGTGAACCGTTTCGCGGTCTTGAAGCTCATCGGCGCCCTGGCCTTTGGCCGGGCCGGGGGCTAAGGTAAGCCCGGTACTGTACCGGACTACTCCGCTAAAGCAGCGAGGCCATGGTCATGGAACCCAACTGGAGCGACAACCAACCCATCTACCGGCAACTCCGGGATCGGGTCGTCGCGATGATCCTGG
>DASYZF010000235.1:0-6296 GCA_035946515.1 Gammaproteobacteria bacterium
GAACACGAAGCGGAAGTTGCCCTTGGTGTCGGCGGTGGCGATGCAGGGCATGTGCCAGGGCTTGTAGGTGGCCTTGAAGGTCACGTCCAGCATGCAGTCGGCGCCGCTCACCATGAGCTTGTTGGAAGTGAGCAGGAAGCCGGGGTTCTGGCCCACGAGGTGCTGCTGGCCCGGATCCGCGTCCACCGTCCAGACACTCGGGAAAGCCTCGCCCGCCGCAGCGGCCGGAGCCGACGCGGTGCTGGCAGCGGGAGTGGCGGCGGGCTTGGCGGCAGCCGCGGCGGCCTTGGTGCCGGCGGCAGGCGCGGCCGCGGCGTCAACACCGGGGAGCGCCGGCGGAGTGCCCAGCACCTTGAAGCCCGTGTCCACGGCGCCGAAGTCCACCTGGGTATCGCCGATCTTGAAGCTCTTGAAGCCGGACTGGTCCTTCAGCACCGAGCAGGCGGGCTTGTAGAAATCGTTCCAGTCGAGGGATGCCATACGCACGCTGCAATTGCCGTTGGCCACGTCGATGGTCGCCACCACCAAGTGACCGCCGGACGTCAGGTTCGCCGACAGGGCGTAAGGTTTGCTGGAAGAGCAGGCGGTCAAGGCGAACGCAGCACCGATGGCACCTGCATATGCGATCCAGCGGATTGAGGCACGGCTGATCATGGCATTCATCCCCGTGTTTGATGAAAGAGGGTTGGGGTCGGCCCGTTCCAGGCCCCCGCAGAATCATAGACTGTTGGCCGGACATAATCCACGGTTTCGAGGGCGGCTCAAACTTTCCATAAGCGCGCACCGTCAGAGCGATGCGGCGAGCCTCATACCCTCGTCTATGGCCCGTTTGGCATCCAGTTCCGCCGCCAGCCGGGCACCGCCGATGAGATGGGTGCTCTGACCGACAAGTCCATCCGAGAGTTCCCGGCGGCTCTCCTGGCCGGCGCAGATGACCACGTTGTCCACTTCCAGCAGCCGTTCCGCGCCGTCCACCTGGATGCGCAGGCCGGAATCGTCGATGCGGCGATATTCCACTCCACCCACCGTCTCCACCCCCTTCGCCTTGAGGGAGGCCCGATGGGCCCAGCCCGTGGTCTTGCCCAGGCTCGTACCGAAGCGGCCGGGCTTGCGCTGCAGGAGATAGATGCGGCGGGCCGGCGGTTCCACCACGGGCGGCATCAGCCCTCCGGCCCCGGCATAGCGCTCGTCCACGCCCCACTCCGCCAGGAAGCGGTGCCGGTCGAGGCCCGGCGAGGGCGGCGACTGCACCAGGAACTCCGCTACGTCGTAGCCGATGCCGCCCGCCCCCACCACCGCCACCCGCGGCCCCACGGGACGGCCCCGGGACAGCACGTCGACATAGGACAACACTTTGGGATGATCGAGACCCGGGATGGCGGGGAGGCGCGGCCGCACCCCGGTGGCCAGGATCACTTCCTCGAAACCGCCCGCCTTGAGCGCGGCCGCATCCACCTCGCGGTTCAATTGCAGCTTGACGCCCGTGAGCTCGAGCTGGCGGCGGAAGTAGCGCAGCGTCTCGTGGAACTCCTCCTTGCCCGGGATGCGCTTGGCCATGTTGAACTGGCCGCCGATCTCGGGAGCGGCGTCGAAGAGCGTCACCGCGTGGCCGCGCCCGGCGGCGGTCACCGCCGCCGCGAGCCCGGCGGGCCCCGCCCCCACCACCGCGATGCGCTTCTTGCGGCCAGCCGGCAGGATGAGCAGCTCCGTCTCCCGGCAGGCGCGCGGGTTCACGAGGCAGGAAGCGCGCTCCCGCTCGAAAATCTGGTCGAGGCAGGCCTGGTTGCAGGCGATGCAGGTGTTGATCTCGTCAGCGCGGCCCGTGGCCGCCTTCCTCACCCAGGCGGGGTCGGCGAGCAAGGGGCGCGCCATGGAGACCATGTCCGCCTCGCCCCGGGCCAGCACCGCTTCCGCCACCTCCGGCATGTTGATGCGGTTGGCGGTGATGAGCGGCAGCTTGAGCTCGCGCTTGAGCCGGCCCGTGACCCAGGTGAAGGCCGCGCGCGGCACGCGCGTGGCGATGGTGGGGATGCGCGCCTCGTGCCAGCCGATGCCGGTGTTGATGAGGCTCGCGCCCGCCGCCTCGATGGCCTGGGCGGTCGCCACCACCTCCTCCCAGCGGCTGCCGCCTTCGACGAGGTCCAGCATGGAGAGCCGGTAGATGATGATGAAGTCGCGGCCGAGCGTTTCGCGGGTACGGCGCACGATCTCCACCGGCAGCCGCAAGCGCCGCCCGAAGTCGCCGCCCCAGCCGTCGTCGCGCCGGTTGGTGCGCGCGGCCAGGAACTCGTTGAGGAAGTAACCCTCCGAACCCATGATCTCCACGCCGTCGTAGCCCGCCTCCCGGGCGAGCCGGGCGCTGTGCACGAAGTCGCGGACCTGCTTCTCGATGCCGCGCGCGCTCAGGGCCCGCGGCGTGAACGGCGTGATGGGCGACTTCACCGCCGAGGGCGCCACCGAGAAAGGGTGATAGGCGTAGCGGCCCGCGTGCAGGATCTGCATGCAGATGCGCCCGCCCTCGTCGTGCACCGCGCGGGTCACGAGGCGGTGGCGCTGCACCTCCCAGAAGCGGTTGAGCTTGGAGGCGAAGGGCGCGAGGGAGCCGGCGAAGTTGGGCGCGATGCCGCCGGTGACGATGAGCCCCACCCCGCCCCGGGCGCGCTCCGCGAAGTAGGCGGCGAGCTTGGGGTAATCCCGGGCCCGGTCCTCGAGCCCGGTGTGCATGGAACCCATGAGCACCCGGTTGGGCAGGGTCACATGCCCCAGGTCCAAGGGCGCGAGCAGGTGCGGATAGGGTGTGGCGGCCATCGGTCGCGACGCCTGCGCAGCGATCTATTCGGCCCAGTGGCGCAGCAAGTTCGCGTGGATCTTGTTCGCCAGGCGCGCCTCGTCGGAACCAGGCGCCCGGTCCTGCACCGCGCGCGCCAGCTGCATCACGTCCGCCAGGAGTTCGCGCTTCGACTCGTCGCGGATGAAGCTCTGGATGGCGGTGATGGCCGCGAGCCGGGAACCGCGGGTCACGGGGTTGGCCCGGTGCAACTGCCCGGCGGGATAGACGATGGCCTGGTTCATATCGAGCTTGATGGCCTGGGCGCCGTTGGCGGACTCCACCACCAGCTCCCCGCCGTCGTATTCCTCGCGCCGGCTCAGGAACAGCGTCATGGAGAGGTCGGTGCGCACCTTGCCGTTCTGGGGGCCCACCAGGGAGAAGTCCACATGGTTCTGGTAATACATGCCCTCGTCGTAGCGGTTGAACATCGGGCTCATGATGTGCTTCGGCACCGCCAGGAACTGGAACACCTGGTGCCGCGCCAGGGCGTTGAGCACGGTGCCCTGCAGCTCCGGCAGCACCGGGTCCCGCTCCGATCTCTGCAGGTTGTTCTTGCGGCTGCGGGAGCCCTCGCCCGCGGTGGTGCCGCCCGGCACGTACTGGGCCTGTTCCACCTTGTGGCGCACCGCCGCGAGTTCTTCGGCGGTGAGGACGTTATCCAGGACGATGAGCATGCCGGTTCCTGATTGAAAGGCGGGGTTTCGGGAAACGGGAGCGCTAGCACCTTATCATAAGGCGGCGTCGCCATCCGCCGCCCGCCACAGGTACCAGGACGCGATGGAGCGATACGGCGCCCAGGCCCGGCCGGCCCGTTCCAGGGTGGAGAAGGCCGGCAGGCGTTTCATCCCATAGACCTGCTGGAAACCCTTGCGTATCCCCAGGTCCGTCACCGGCAGCACGTCGGGGCGCCCCAAGGTGAAGATCAGCAGCATCTCCACCGTCCAGCGGCCCACGCCCCGCACCTCCGTGAGGCGTTCGATCACTTCCGCGTCCGGCATGCGCTTCAGGCCCCTCGAATCCGGCACCGTCCCGTCCAGGGTCTTGGTGGCCAGGTCCTTCAGCGCCAGGAGCTTGTTGCGTGAGAGTCCGGCGCCGCGCAGCGCCGTGTCCGGGATATCCAGCAGCGCGGCCGGATGGGGACCGCTCTCCTCCGGGAACAGCGCCACCACCCGGCCCAGGATGGTGGCGGCGGCCTTGCCCGAGAGCTGCTGGTAGGTGATGGCCCGCAGCAGCGAATGGAAGGGGCTGCGCATGGGCATGAATTCCAGGCGGCAGGGCCCGACGCCGGCGATCAGCTTCGCGAGCTTGGGGTCGGCGCGCCGCAGGTGCCACAGCGCCGGGCGCACGTCGTGGCGGGATTTGTCATTTGCCTTGTGTTTCACCATGTTAAGGGCCTCTTGCCGGGCATACGGGACCGTAGCCAGCCTTTATACTGGTACCTGCCCCTCTCCGATTAAGGTGTGACCATGTCGCAGAAAGATCTGGTGGCCGCGCTGCTCGCAGCCCTCGAGAAGGACCCGGACATCAATCTGCACGAATCCCCCATCCACGTCACCTACCACGGCAGCCTGCGCCTGGAAGGCGAAGTCGCCAACATCATCGTCAAGCGCAAGGCGCGGCGCATCGCCGTGCAGCTCTCGGGGCTGAACGACATCGAAGACCGGCTGCTGCTGCGCCCGGGCGAGAAGCGCACAGGCAAGGCGCTGCTGGACGCGGTCACCTCCGCCCTGTCCCAGGAACCGGCCTTCCGGGACATCGCCGTGCATCCCAGCCCCGCCACCGAGGCCCCCGGCCGCGATTGGATCGGGGTCGGCGTGGAAGGCTGCGTGGTGCGCCTCGACGGCCAGGTGGGCAGCCTCTCCCACCGCCGCCTGGCGGAGGTCATCAGCTGGTGGGTGCCGGGGAGCTGCGACGTGCACAACCACATGCGCGTGAAGCCCGCCGAGAAGGACAACGACGACGAGATCACCGACGCGGTGCTCATGGTGCTGGAGAAGGACCCGCTACTGCACGCCGAGACCATCACCGTGCACACCCGCGAGCGGACCGTGACCCTGGACGGTGCCGTGCACAGCGACGAACAGCGGCGCATGGCGATCTACGATTGCTGGTACGTGCCGGGCGTGCACGAGGTGCACGCCCGCCTCCAGGTGCGGAGCTAGGCGTCACCGCGGAGGGCCGCACGGCGGGCCTCGCAGGCACGACATGAAGTTACTCGTCGGCATCCTCTACACCCTGCTGCCGGAGATCGTCCTGCTGGCCATCACCGCCTTCCTGGCGGGTCACGTGGCGTCCTTCTCCTACACCGGCAAGCTCACCCTCGAGCTCTCCGCCTGTGCCATCTTGATCGTGGCCCTCGCCCTCTGCCTGCAGTTCAACCGCAGCCGCATGTTCTTCGCCCTGCTGAGCCTGCTCGTGGCCTACGCCGCCCTGCTCGCCCGGGCCCGCAGCACCGATCCCCTGGCCCACGCCGCGCTCGGCGGTCTCGTGAGCCTCGCCCTGCCCCTCGACCTCCTGGCCTTCTCCCTCATCCCGGAGCGCGGCGCCTTCAGCCGCTACGGCGCCTGGTGGTTCGCCCTGCTCGCGCTGGAGCTCCTGGCCGGCTGGGGCATGCTGGCCTTCCCCAGCCCGGGGATCGTCCGCGCCCTGCACGTGCAGTTCCTGCACCTGCCGGACTTCTCCCTCACCCAGCCGGGCCTGCTCTGCGTCGCCCTGGGGCTCCTCTGGCTCAACGACCGGCTGCTGCTCGGGCACAGCGCCGAGCTCGCCGCCTTCTTCCTCGCCGTACTCGTGGCGGTGCCGCTCGTGGCCGCGTCCCAGCCCGCGGGCATCGCCGCCTACACCGCGGCGCTCGGCCTCGCCTTCGGCTATGCCCTGGTGCAGGAATCCTGGAGCATGGCTTACCTCGACGAGCTCACCGGCCTGCAGGGCCGGCGCGCCCTGGAGGAGCAGCTGCGGCAGCTCGGCAAGCGCTACGTCATCGCCATGCTCGACGTGGACCACTTCAAGAAGTTCAACGACCGCTACGGCCACGACGTGGGCGACCAGGTGCTGCGCTTCGTGGCCTCGCGCCTGCAAAAGCAGACCCTCACCGGCAAGCCCTACCGCTACGGCGGCGAGGAGTTCTGCCTGCTCTACAGCGGCCGGGCCCTGGCCGAGGTGGGCACCGAGCTCGAGCAGCTGCGCTCCGACATCGAGAGCTCGCGCTTCGACCTACGCCAGGGCGAGCGGCGCAGCCACGACGGTGACCTGGCGGAAGACGAGCAATCCAACATGCTCTCGGTCACTGTGAGCATCGGCGCGGCCGAATACGGCGACGGCTACGCGGAGCCCTGGAGCGTGCTCAAGGCCGCGGACCAGGCCCTCTACGAGGCCAAGCACGCCGGCCGCAACCGCGTCAGCCTCGCGAGAGCATGAAATAGATGTACATCGACGCCGGCACCCTGCTCGCGATCCTGCTGCTGGC
>DASYZF010000236.1:0-2286 GCA_035946515.1 Gammaproteobacteria bacterium
GCGGTGCTGCTCTCCGGCTCCAACGACGTGGAGAAGAGCTTCAGCGTGGAGGACCTGGGTGCGAAGGACGGCCTCGAATGGGTCAACCTGGTGCCGAAGGTGAAGGACACGGATTTCGAGAACGTGCGGCTGGGTTTCAAGGGCGACGACGTGGCGGTGATGGAACTCAAGGACAACCTGGGCGACCTCACGCGCATCACCTTCAGTAAGCTGCAGCGCAACGTGGCCGTGGCCGACGACGCCTTCAAGTTCACGCCGCCCAAGGGCGCCGATGTGATCGGCGACACGGGCGCCACGCCGCCCAAGGGCTGAGCGCTTCCTGACGCACTCCATGCCGAGCGCCGCCGATTACCGTCCCCTGGCGGACCGCATGCGTCCGCGGCGGGTGGAGGAGTTCATCGGCCAGTCGCAGCTGCTCTCGCCCGGGAAACCCCTGCGCCGGGCCTTGGAGAGCGGCCAGCTCCATTCCATGGTGCTATGGGGTCCGCCGGGCACCGGCAAGACGACGCTGGCCCGCATGCTGGCCGAGAGTTGCCAGGCGGACTTCATCGCCCTGTCGGCGGTGATGGCCGGCGTGAAGGACGTGCGCGCGGCGGTGGAGCAGGCGCAAGCGGTGCGTGCCCAGTACGGCCGCGGCACGGTGCTGTTCCTGGACGAGGTGCACCGCTTCAACAAGAGCCAGCAGGATGCCTTCCTGCCCTTCGTGGAAGACGGCACCCTCACCTTCATCGGCGCCACCACCGAGAACCCTTCCTTCGAACTCAATAACGCCTTGCTCTCCCGGGCACGGGTCTACGTGCTGAAGTCGCTCACCGCGGCCGATGTGCGCCAGATCGTGGACGCCGCCTTGGCAGATGAGGAGCGGGGCTTGGGCGCGCGCCGCCTCAAGATGGCGGATGCCCTGCGCGACCAGCTCGCCGCCGCCGCGGACGGAGATGGGCGCCGCGCCCTGAACCTGCTGGAGATCGCCGCGGACCTGGCCGAGGAGGGGGAGATCACCGAGGCCTTGGTGCAGGACGTGGTCAGCGGCGGGGTGCGGCGCTTCGACAAGGGCGGCGACCTCTTCTACGACCAGATATCGGCCCTGCACAAGTCGGTACGCGGCTCCTCCCCGGACGGCGCGCTCTACTGGATGGCACGCATGCTGGACGGGGGTTGCGACCCCCTGTATATCGCCCGGCGGGTGGTGCGCATGGCGTCCGAGGACATCGGCAACGCGGATCCCCGGGCCCTGGACATCGCGCTCTCGGCCTGGGACGTGGTGGAACGGCTCGGCACGCCGGAAGGGGAGCTGGCCCTGGCCCAGGCGGTGGTGTACCTCGCCTGTGCCGCCAAGAGCAATGCGGTCTACATGGCTTTCAACGAGGCCAGCGAGGATGCGAAGGCGAGCGGCACCCGTGAGGTGCCGGTGCACCTGCGCAATGCACCCACCAAGCTCATGGAAAACCTGGGCCATGGCCGGGATTACCGCTACGCCCACGACGAGGCCGACGCCTACGCCGCTGGGGAGCGCTATTTCCCGGAGGACATGCCGGAGAAAACCTATTATCATCCCGTCCCGCGGGGCCTCGAGATCAAGATCGCCGAGAAGCTCGCCGAGTTGCGCGCGAAAGACGCCGCCACCCGCAAGAAGTCCGATAAGAAATAAAGCCTGGAACCATGATCGACCCGAAACTCCTCAGAACCGACCTGGAAGGCACGGCCCGCGCCCTCAAGCGCCGCGGCTTCGTGCTCGACACGACCGCCTACGGCAGCCGCGAGAACAGCCGCAAGGAACTCCAGACCCGCATGGAGCAGCTGCGCAACGAACGCAACGCCCGCTCCAAAGAGATCGGCATGGCCAAGGCCAAGGGCCAGGACACCGCTCCCTTGATGGCGCAGGTGGGCGACCTGGGCGCGAAGCTCAAGGCGGCGGAAGAGGATTTCACCAAGGTGGAGGCGGAGCTGGAAGGCATCCAACTCGGCCTGCCGAACCTGCTGCACGAGAGCGTGCCGGACGGCAGTGACGAGAGCGGCAACCAGGAAGTGCGGCGTTGGGGTACGCCGAAGAAGTTCGGGTTCACGCCCAAGGATCACGTGGACCTGGGTGAGGGCCGCGGGCTCATGGATGCGGAGACCGCCGCCAAGCTGACAGGCGCGCGCTTCACCATCCTGAACGGCCCGCTGGCGCGGCTGCACCGGGCCCTGATCCAGTTCATGCTGGACCTGCACACCACCGAACACGGTTACGCCGAGATCTACGTGCCTTACATGGTGAACGCGGCCTCCATGCGCGGCACCAGCCAG
>DASYZF010000237.1:0-3043 GCA_035946515.1 Gammaproteobacteria bacterium
CTCTCGGCCAACTTCCCCAAGCTCTTCGGCGGCGGTCACGCTTACCTTGAGCTCACCGGCGAGGAGCTGCTCGACGCCGGCGTCGCCATCATGGCGCGCCCGCCCGGCAAGCGTAACAGCAGCATCCACCTGCTCTCGGGCGGCGAGAAGGCGCTCACCGCGGTGGCGCTGGTGTTCTCCATCTTCGAGCTCAACCCGGCGCCGTTCTGCATGCTGGACGAGGTGGACGCGCCCCTGGACGAGGCCAACATCGGCCGCTTCTGCGACATGGTGCGCAGCATGTCGGACCGGGTGCAGTTCATCTTTATCAGCCACAACAAGAGCACCATGGAGATGTCCAACCAGCTCATGGGCGTCACCATGAACGAGCCCGGCGTGTCCCGCCTCGTGGCGGTGGACGTGGACGAGGCCGTGCGCATGGCGGCGATGTAGGGGACGCCCAGTGGAGCTGCGCCTGATCCTCCTGCTCATCGGCGCGGTCATCATCGCCGCGGTATGGCTGTTCTCCCGGCCGCGCAGACCGGCTGACGACAAGGCGCCGCGGCGTGCGGCTCCTTCCTTCGACGCGGAGTTCCCGGAGGACGACCTGCCTTCCAGGACGGTGCCCGGGGCCTCCGCCAAGACCGCGCCGATCAAGCAGCAGGGGGCGCAGCTGATCCTCGCCCTGCACGTGATGCCGCGGGCCGCGGAGCACTTCACCGGCACCGAGCTCAAGTCCGCCTTCGAGGCTTGCCTGCTGAAGTACGGCCGCTACCAGGTGTTCCACCGGCTCGAGGGCGCGTCCGACGATGCATCTGTGTTCAGCGTCGCCAACGTGGTGGAACCCGGCTCCTTCGACCTGCAGGGCTTCACCGAAGCCTCGTTCCCGGGCCTCACGCTCTTCATGGTGTTGCCGGGCCCGCGCGGCGGCGTGGCGGCCTACGCCGACATGCTCGCCACCGCCCGCCGGCTCGCCCAGCTCCTGGGCGGCGAGGTGCTGGACCAGGAACGCAGCACCCTGACCCGCCAGACCGCACGCCACATCCGCGAGCGCATCATCCAGTTCGAGTTGCCGCAGCGCGCCAAGCATCCTTCATGAGCCGCGGGGCGGCGTAGTAATATCCCGCCATGAGCAGCCGTCGCGACGCCGAGAAACGCCTGCGCGAGTTGCGCGCCGAACTCCAGCAGCATAACTACCGCTATTACGTGCTCGATGAACCGTCCGTCCCGGACAGCGAGTACGACCGCCTGATGCGCGAGCTCAAGGCGCTCGAGGCTGTACACCCCGACCTCGTCACCGCCGATTCCCCCAGCCAGCGGGTGGGCGGCGCCGCCGCCCCCGAATTCGGCGAGGTGCGCCACGCCGTCCCCATGCTCTCCCTGGACAACGCCTTCAGCGACGAGGACGTGCAGGACTTCGACCGGCGCGCCCGGGAGAAGCTCGAGACCGACGCCATCGAATACGTGGCCGAGCCCAAGCTGGACGGCCTCGCCATCAGCCTGCGCTACGAGGACGGCGTGTTGGCGCGCGGCGCCACCCGCGGCGACGGCACCACCGGCGAGGACGTCACCGCCAACGTGCGCACCGTGCGCGCCATCCCCTTGAAGCTCCTGGGCACCGGCTGGCCCAAGGTGCTGGAGGTGCGCGGCGAGGTCTACATGCCCAAGAAGGGCTTCGAGGCCCTGAACAAGGCGCTCGCCGCCCGGGGCGAGAAGACCTACGTCAACCCGCGCAACACCGCTGCCGGCAGCCTGCGCCAGCTCGATCCGCGCATCACGGCCGAGCGGCCCCTGGAGTTCTACGCCTATGCCTGGGGCGAGGTGCGGCCCGACAAGCTGCCGCGCCGCCACGGCGAGGTGCTGGAGAAGTTCCGCAGCTGGGGCCTGCGGGTGAACCCGGAGATCAAGACGGTGCAGGGCGCCGAGGGCTGCCTCGCCTACTACCGGGCCATCGGCAAGAAACGCGACCGCCTGCCCTACGAGATCGACGGCGTGGTCTACAAGGTGGACCGGCTCGATTACCGGGAGGAGCTCGGCTTCGTGGCCAAGGCGCCGCGCTGGGCGGTGGCCCACAAGTTCCCAGCCCAGGAGGAGATGACGGTGCTAAAGGCCGTGGATTTTCAGGTGGGCCGCACCGGGGCGCTCACACCCACGGCCCGGCTCGAGCCCGTGTTCGTGGGCGGGGTCACGGTGAGCAACGCCACCCTGCACAACATGGACGAGATTGAGCGCAAGGACATCCGGATCGGCGACACGGTGATCGTGCGCCGCGCCGGCGACGTGATCCCCGAGGTGGCATCGGTGGTGATGGAACGCCGGCCCAGGGGCGCCAAGCGGGTGGTCTTGCCCAAGGTCTGTCCGGTCTGCGGTTCCGACGTGGTCCGACCGGAAGGCGAGGTGGTGGCCCGCTGCAGCGGCGGGCTTTATTGTGCCGCCCAGCGCAAGGAGAGCATCCGGCATTTTGCCTCCCGCCGCGCATTGGACATAGAAGGCTTGGGGGACAAGCTGGTGGAGCAGCTGGTGGATTCCAGGCTGGTCGACAATCCGGCGGACATCTTCAAGCTCACGGCGAAGCAGCTCGCGGACCTCGAGCGCATGGGCGAGAAATCCGCCGAGAACCTGATGGACGCCATCGCCAAGGCCAAGCACACCACGCTGCCGCGTTTCCTGCATGCCCTCGGCATCCCGGAGGTGGGAGAGAGCACGGCGCTGACCCTGGCCAAGCATTTCGGGGCCCTGGAGCCGCTCCTGGAGGCGGACGTGGAAGCCCTGCTGGCGGTGCCGGACGTAGGTCCGGTGGTGGCGGCGGAGATCGCCGCCTTCTTCCACCAGAAACACAACCGGGGTGTCATAAAGGCCCTGCGCAAGGCGGGCGTGGAGTGGCCCGCCATGCCGAAGCGCGCGGCGGCGGAACAGACCCTGGCGGGCAAGACCTTCGTGCTCACCGGCACCCTGTTATCCATGACCCGCGACGAGGCCAAGGAGCGCATCCAGGCCCTGGGCGGCAAAGTGTCGGGCAGCGTCTCCGCCAAGACCCATTATCTGGTGGTGGGCAGCGAGCCGG
>DASYZF010000238.1:0-4128 GCA_035946515.1 Gammaproteobacteria bacterium
GAGATGCTCGACGCCGAGTTCCGCGGCGATGGGCGCGGTCACGAAGCTGTTGGTGGCGGTGATGATGATGCGGGTATGGGCGGCGTGCTGCGCCAGCAATGCGCGGGAAGCCTGCGGGATGCGCGGGCGGATGCACTCCGCTACGAAGCGCTCGCGCCAGGTCTGGAGCGCCTCCGGTGGGTTGTCCCGCAGGGGCTTGAGGCCGAAGGCCAGGAACTCGTGCACGTCGAGCCGGCCGGCCACGTAGTCCGCGTGATAGCGGGCGTTGGCCGCCGCATATTCCTCCGCATCCACCACCCCCTCGCGCACCAGGAAGCGGCCCCACAGGGAGTCGCTGTCGCCGTCCAGCAGCGTGTGGTCCAGGTCGAAGAGGGCGAGTTTCACGGCGCTCATGGGCGGGAAGGGACGGGCCTCGGGAGGATGATGGGATTGTAACCCGCGGCCACCGGCGCTTTGTCAGGCGGACGGGTTTGTGGAACACTCCGGCCATGGACATCCAGGAGCGGCTCACCAAAGACGCGGTCATCGACGCGGAAGGCTTCCGGGCCAACGTGGGCATCATCCTCGCCCACCCGGACGACCGACTGTTCTGGGCCCGACGCGTGGGCCGCGCCGGCTGGCAGTTCCCCCAGGGCGGCATGCAGCCGGGTGAGAGCCCGGAACAGACCCTGTTCCGGGAACTGGAGGAGGAGGTGGGGCTCAAGCCCGGACAGGTGGAGATCCTGGGCAGTACCCGCGACTGGCTGCGCTACCTCTTGCCCGAGCGCTACCAGCGCCATGCGAGCACGCCGCTGTGCATCGGCCAGAAGCAGCGCTGGTTCCTGCTGCGCTTCAAGGACGCAGACGATACAGTGCGGCTCGACGGCAACGCCGAGCCCGAGTTCGACGTCTGGCGCTGGGTCGAGTACTGGCATCCGCTGAGCGAAGTGATCTTCTTCAAGCGGCCCGTGTACCGCGCGGCGCTCACCGAGCTCGCCCCGGTGCTGTTCCCGCACGGAGCACCGCCGACACCTACGCCGAAGCGCGTCCGCCGCCGGCGCGGCGCGCGCTGAAGCTAGCCCACCTCGGCCGCGAGCTTCGCGAGCGCCTCGCCCGTGACGCGGTTGACGCGCCAATCGTGCAACATGCGCGCCCCCAACCCCTGGTAGAAGCGGATCGCCGGTTCGTTCCAGTCCAGCACCGCCCACTCGAAGCGTCCGCAACCGCGGGAGACCGCGAGCCTCGCGAGGTGCGCCAGCAGTTTGCGACCCACCCCCTGCCCCCGGAGCTCCGGCTTCACGTAGAGGTCTTCCAGATAGAGCCCGGGTTTGCCCAGGAAGGTGGAAAAGTTGTGGAAGAAGAGCGCGAAGCCCGCGGGTTTGCCGCCGGACTCCGCGATCAGGCACTCGGCCGCCGGCTTCTCGCCGAACAGCGACTGGCGGAGGTCGGCTTCGGTGGCTACCACCTCGTGGCCGAGCTTCTCGTACTCGGCGAGCTCGCGGATGAAGCCGAGGATCAGGGAGATGTCGGCGGGCGTGGCGTTGCGGATGCGCAGGGCAGCGGACATGTGGGCCTCCTTGAGGAGACCCACATTATGGACCTAATCAATTGAATTCATATTCCAAGCGCAGCACGAAGGTGCGGTTCGGCGCGCCTTTGTTGATGCCATACACCAGGGCCGCGCTGTATTCGAACTCGTTGCCGCTGGCGGTGGGGATCTCGCCGTAGAGCGCCGGACCTATCTGGTGGCTCTCGTCCGCGGGCCGGTAGTAGGCCTCGAAGCCGGGGGCGAGCCAGGGGCGGACCGCGTAAGTCAGGGCGTAGGTCGCCCGGAACTCGTACTGGCGCTCGGCGCCGCCGCCCAGCTGCTTCTCCCAGATGAAGTTGAGACGCTGGTCGATGCGGTTGCTGCGCTTCTCGATGAGCGGCCCGAACTCCACTTTACTGGTCACGCCTGGCTGCGCTTTGTATTCGTAGGAGGCGATGAAGCCGAGATCCGCCCAGTACTCGCCCGGGTCGGAGAGCTGGAAGATGTTCTCGAACTCGTAGCTGTCCAGGCTGTTGCCCTGGCCCGGCTCGCGTTCATAAGCGCCCACGTAGACCTCCGGATGCCACCAGGAGGTGAAGGCATGGGCCAGGGAGACCTCGTAGGCGCGCTCGCTCTGCAGGGTGGGGTCGCCGTCGCTTACTTGGTGGCCGCGGAACTCCACCTCGCTCTGGCCGTCCGTGACGTAGGGCGAGTAGACCACGAAATCGTCGTCTGCCCGGGCGGCCGACGCGGCGAAGCAGAGCAGGCCCAGCAGGGCGGCCGGGAAGAGCTTGGGTCGGATCGGGTTCACGCGTTCATCCTTATTGTGTTTTCGCAGCGCGTGCTGCGCGCTTGGGATTCAATGCTTGTGCCTGCGGCCGTGTCGGTGATGGCGCTGGGCCATGAGCTGCATGGGTACGAAGATCGCCACCAGGGTCAGGCCATAGAACAGGAGCTGGATGCCCGAGGGGCGCGCGGTGTAGCCCACGAGCACGTGCAGCATCTGGCCCGCGAGGCTGCCCTGGTCGAGCAGGCGCGAGCTGTCCCAGAGGCTGTTGCCCAGGGCGGGCAGGAGGCCCGCTTGGTTGAGGAAGCTCGCCGCCTGGGCGGCGAGGCCCGCGGCGATCAAGAGCACCAGCCAGCTCGTGACCGTGAAGAAATACCGCATGGGGATCTTGAGCAGGCCGCGGTAGATGAACACCCCGAGCAGCACGCCGCAGGCGAGGCCCACGAAGCCGCCGGCGAGCATGCCCCAGAGATCGCCGCCGCCGGTGGTGATGGCCCACAAGAACAACACCACCTCCGAACCCTCGCGCATGATCGCCACGAGGCAGATGACCATGAGCGCGGCGAGCGGCCGGCTGCCGCCCTGTACCGCCTGGCCGAGCTCGCGCACCTCGGCGGCCATGGCCCGGCCGTGGGAGCTCATCCAGATGTTGTGCCAGGCGAGCATGCCGACGGCGGCGAGCAGCACGCCGGCATCGAACAGTGGCTGGCCGCTGCCGGAGAAGGCGTTGGACAGGGCGTCGGCGAACAGCGCCACGAGACCTGCGCCGGCGATGCCGAGCGCGATGCCCGCCAGCACCCAGCGGCCGCGGTTAGGGATGCCGCGGCTCGCACCCATCACGATGGCGATGATGAGCGCGGCCTCGATGGCCTCCCGGAACACGACAACGAGGGTGGCGAGCATGAGTTTACTTAGCGGTAGCAGCGACCACCACCCAACCCTCGGCGGACTGGTAGAAGTCGTTGAAGAAGCGGTAGCGGCCCGGATCGAGGGGCCCGATGTAGACCTTCACCTGACCGTGGGCCGGCACCACGATTTCGCGCGAGAGGTCGTAGCTCTCGAACTCCGCCGGCAGGGCGTCCTGGTTGCGGATGACAAGTTCCACCTTCACGCCCGCCGGCAGCGGCAGCTCCTGCGGCACGAAGCCCCGGTCCTTGATGTCCAGGGTGACGGGCGCATCGGGGCCGGCACCGAAGGCGCTCACGGCCAGGAGCGCAGAGGCCAAGAACAGGGGCAGGCGGGGGGCTAAGGTCATCGCGCAGGTTCCCAGTGATTTTCAAATGAGATTAATTCTCATTTGAGAGTTTACCGGAAACAAAACTGAATGACAATCATTCTCATTATCGCTGAAAGCCAGGGCGGTCCCGGGCCTGAACCATAAGCACAGGCCTATCCGGGCCCCCTCTTCTACGAGTCTATGAGCAGAAGTTCCCCTTGAGCTTCGAGACCTTCCGGACGCGCATCCAGAGCCTCGGCTGAAGACGGTCAGAAGGGCTTCACCACCACCAGCAGCACGATGCCGAGCAGGAAGAGGCCCGGCAGCTCGTTGTAGTAGCGGTAGAAGCGCGCGCTCTTGCGGTTGCTGCCGGCGCGGAAGTCGCTCATGAACTTGTAGCAGCCGAAGTGGTAGAGCACGAGCAGCACCACGAGGCCGAGCTTCACCTGCAGCCACGGCGGCGCGGGCCAGAACCAACCGAACAAGAGCCAGGCGCCGAACACCACGGTGCCCACGGCGCCGATGCTCATCATGGCGAACAGGCGCCGTTCCATGATCACGAAACGCTCATGGCCCGGCCGGTCGGAGGTGTCCACGTGATAGACGAAGAGCCGCGGC
>DASYZF010000239.1:0-4110 GCA_035946515.1 Gammaproteobacteria bacterium
GCCATGCCCTTCATGGGCTTGGCCGGCGGCTGCGGCTTCACCAGCGGCACCACCTTGCGCAGGCCCTTGGAGATGGGGTCCAGCACCGTGATCATGCGCTTGGTGATCTCTTTCACGTCGCCCACGCCGTCCACGGTCTCGTAGCGGCCCTGGTCGCGGTAGTAGCCGATGAGCGGCTTGGTCTGGCTCTCATAGACCCGCAGGCGGTTGCCGATGGTCTCTTCGTTGTCGTCCGCACGGTGGTGGAGCGGCCCGCCGCAGCGGTCGCACTGGTCCTCGAGACGCGGCGGATTGGTATAGACGTTGTAGGCCGCGCCGCAGTTCTCGCAGGTGCGCCGGCCGGTCAGGCGCTGCATGAGGATGTCGAAATCCACCTCCATCAGCACCGCGGCGTCGAGCGGCTGGTTGATGGCGCGCAGCATGCCGTCCAGGGCCTGGGCCTGGGGGATGTTGCGGGGGAAACCGTCCAGGATGAAGCCCTTGCGGGAGTCCGGGCTCTTGAGGCGGTCGCGGATGATGGCGAGCACCAGGTCGTCGGAGACGAGCTGGCCCGTGTCCATGGCGGCCTTGGCCTGGAGCCCCAGGGGGGTGCCGGCGGCCAGGTTGGCGCGCAGCAGGTCCCCGGTGGAGATATGGGGGATGCGGTATTTGTCCGCCAGCAGCTTGGCTTGGGTCCCCTTGCCGGAGCCGGGAGCCCCGAGTAGCACGATTCTCATGTGGCGCGTTCTCGCTGCGATTCTGCTTGAGTTGGGCGGGAAAGCGGCTCCTCCAGCCGCGCCCCGGGGCTCCTTGGGGCCCGCGAGGCAGCCGTAAAGTACAGGTTGCCCCCGGAGTCGTCAACGGAACCCGCGCCATTTATGGGGGCGGAGAGGGCCGATTCAACATACTGGGGTGGGAGGTGCGCCGCCCCGCTCCGACACCCTCTATTCGCCCTGCCGCGCCTATCAAAGGAAAAGGCCCCTGGGAGGGGCCTTTTCGCGTCCGATAGGGCTTTCAGTTGCAGGTCTTGGGGTCGGGCAGGGGATTCTTGCCCAGGGCGAGGGGGCGCAGCGCCAGGGGTGTCCCGGCGTTGTTCGACCCGGATACGAACACGTATTGGCCTGCCGTGGTGGTGGCCTGCCCGCCGGCGTTGGTCAGGGCGATGCCGCCCGACTGCACGCCCGCATACAGCCCGTCCTTCGGGGTCGGGGTGATATCGGAGCAATCCCCGTTGCAGTACCGCACCTCATAGTCCGTGCCGCGGATACCGATGGTCGCCACCGGCGTCTGCACTCCATAGTCTTCCCGCCGGGTATGGCCGATGAGGCCGGACACGGCCCGGAACCCCCCCTTCAGCAGCCGGAAGAAGGCGCTCTCCTGCCGCAGCGGCTGGGCCGCCTGGGCCGTGCCGGCCCCCTGCGCCCCGGCGTACTGGTAGCGCTCGATCTGGAAGCGGCTCTCGGGCCGGAGCAGCACGCGCCCGCCGTCCGTGAAGGCGATGTTCACGTAGCTGCCGCTCGTGGTGATGACCGTCTCCCCGGAGTACACGGACCCGCCTTTGACGAGGTCCCGGATCTCCCCCGAGGGCGTCGCCGCGCTCGCGTGCCCCGTCACCAGGGTGACCGTGCCCGCCGCGGTGTCAGCCGCCGACGCCCCGAGGGTCACGGCCCACAGGAGCATGCCCGTGAGCGCCGCCCAACCCGCTCTGCTCTTCGTCATGGTTTGCATGCTCCTCAATGACAGACCGAGGCGTTGCCGCTGTCCTGGCTGACGGTGCCGGCCGGCTGGCTGCCTCCCCCTTCGTCGCCGCCTCCGCCGATCTTGCGCTTGTCGGTCTGGTCGCCGAGACCGGTGTTGGTCCCGCTGCCGGCAGTGGGATCCACTTCGGCCGCGGTCACGGGCGGGACCGGCGGTCCCAGGAACGCCAGCAGGGATTGCACGATGCCGGTGCTGGTGACGGTCCCGAGACCGGTGATGTTGCCGGTGGTGAAGATGATGAGGTTGGTGGAGCCGAGCTTGAGGGGGCCGTTGGCGCCGATGGTCACGGCGCCGGCCTCCCCCGTGCCGCCCACGGCGATGGTATCGCCCGGGAACAAGCTCAGGAAGGAGCTGTTGGTCAGGCCGAAGCTGGTCGGCCCGCTGGCGTCCGTGAGCGCCGCGGATCCCAGCGCCGACTTCAGCAAGGTGCTGTCCTCGATGTCGATGGGCAGGGTCAGGTCGAAGGGCTCGACCTGGACCAGGGTGCCCTTCGGCGCGGTCACCTTGCCCAGCACCGAGACCGCCGAACCCTGCAACAGCAGGTAACTGCCGGTCAGCTGCAGGCCGCCGAGCGTGACCGCGCCCCCGGCGATGAAAGCGCCGTTGGGGTTGGCCGATGCCGGCGCAAGCTGCTCCGCCGCCAGGCCGGCGAGCAGGGTGCTGTCGCCATGCACGCTGGAGAAGTTGCCGGTGCCGATGTTGAGCTGGGTGCCCGTGAGGGTGATCCCCTTGCCGGCGACCATGGCCATGGCGTTGGCCTGCAAGGCCGAGGCCGGCAGGACGCCCGGCTTCGGGCCGCCGTGCCCGCTGCCGCTGTTGGCGTGCGGGTGCGCGCCGTCGATGGAATTGAAATGGGCCACCACGCCGTGCGAGGTGCCGAAGATGCTGCCCACCGCCTCCACGAGCACGTTGCCGCCCACGTTCAGCCGGGTCGCGAGGTCCACGTTGCCCTTGGCGCTGAACTTCATGTCGCCGGTGTCCACGCCGGAGGCGAAGACCGGTCTGCCGCCGCTCGCGCCCACGTCGCTGACGACCACCGCGAGACTGCCCGCGGTGAAGTGGACCGCGGTGGGAGAGACGCGGGTATCGAGGACGCTGTAGTTCTTGACCGCGGAGGCGGAGCCGCTGAAGCCGTGCAGCTTCACGGCACCGGCGACCGCAATCACGCCCACGAGGCCCGGCGCCTTGACCACGGTCTTGCCGGCCACGCTCACGGAACCGCTGGTGGCACCCTGCACGTTCAGGGTGGTGGGCTCGGTGCCGTTGAAACTCGTGGTGTACCCCGTGCCCGTTGCCGGGGTGAACACCGTCTTCTCGGTGGAGCTGCCGCCGCTGCCGGTGACGGTCACGGTGCCGCCGATCTTGACGGTCTTGCCCTTCACGTCCACTTTGGCCGCGGGGCCGGTGACCTTGACGTTGCCGCCGATGGTGACCGGGCCGCCGGCGAGCGTGAGCACCCCGGAACTGAGGCTGCTGCTGACGCCGCTGCGGATCCTGATGTCCGCCTGGCCGCCGTTGATGTTGAAGGTATGGGTGAAGGTGTTGACCGCCGTGACACCGGACTGGCTGGAGCCCGCCCCCTTCTCGGTGCCCTTGGTGGCCACCACGGTGAGCCCCTGGGTCTGGATGCCGGTGGCGCCCAGGGTGATGTCCGCCAGGCCCACGCCGGTGGCGCTCAGGGCCCCGGTCTTGATGCTGACGCCGGGTCCGCCGGAGCTGCCGTTGCCGGTGTTGGCCCGCGCCGCGATGCCGATGACCGCCCGGCCGCCGTCGATGCTGCCGGAGTGCATGGCCGTCCTGCCGATGCCGCGGTAGAAGCCGGCGGAATTGCAGTTGCTGCCGGTGCAGGTGAGGGCGCCGAACACGTTGCCGGACTGCTTGCGCGTGCCCTTGGCGGCGGTCGCCGTGACGCTGATGTTGCCGGCGGATACATGGGTGCCGAAGAGCCCCGCCTCCGCCACGCCCTTGCCGGACACCGTGATGTTGCCGGCCTTGATCGTGGTCGTGGGGGCAGGTGAGAAGCTGGGAAGGGCAATCGGGAGGTCGCCCAGGGCGACCGTCGCCTGGCCCGCGGAATTGTGGGAGCTGTAGCTGCCGCCGCCGGGAATTTTCGTGCTGTCCACGATGGTGCGGGTGATGCTGTGGCCGCTGCCGGTGACGGAGATATTGCCCACGGAAACGGTACGGGCGACCATGCCGACGTGGGCATCGGGGCCCTTGGCGGCGATGCTACCGGTGACCGACGCCGCCCCGCCGCTGCCGGCGACGATGATGAAGGCGCCCGCCACGCCGCCAGTGCCGCTTTGCTTGCGATCCGATACCACGCCCGCCTCCTGGTGGCTGTCGGCGGTATAGGCCCCGGCATGCGCAGTT
>DASYZF010000240.1:0-1760 GCA_035946515.1 Gammaproteobacteria bacterium
CTCCGGGTAATCGCGGCGCACCCGCTTCTCCACCTTCTCCCGCACCTGCGGGATGAGCAGGGAGGCGGTGGACTTCTTCACCAGCTCCTCGAGTCCGATGCCGTCGATGAGGTCCAGGGGGTCGATGGTGTTGCCCTTGGATTTTGACATCTTCTGGCCTTCGGCGTCGCGCACGATGGCGTTGATGTACACCTCGCGGAACGGCACTTCGCCCGTGAAGTACTGGGTGGCCATGACCATGCGCGCCACCCAGAAGAAGATGATGTCGAAGCCGGTGATCAGCACCGAGGAGGGCAGGAAGGCCTTGAAGTCCTGCCATTCCTTGGCCCGCGCCGGCGTGTCGCTGGGCCAGCCCAGGGTCGAGAAGGGCCAGAGGGCGGAGCTGAACCAGGTGTCCAGCACGTCGGCGTCCTGGCGCAGCTTGCCGACGGGCCGGGTCTTGCCGTGCTTGACCGCGTCCGCCTCGTCCTCGCCCACGAAGATGTTGCCGGCCTCGTCGTACCAGGCGGGGATCTGGTGGCCCCACCAGAGCTGGCGGCTCACGCACCAGTCCTGGATGTTCTCCAGCCACTGGACGTAGGTGCTGCTCCAGTTCTCCGGCACGAACCTGACCTTGCCGCCGCGCACCGCGTCCAGGGCGGGGCCGGTGATGGCCTGGCGGCCCTTGGCGCTGGTCAGGTCCAGGAACCACTGGTCCGTGAGCATGGGCTCGATCACCGCGTCGGAACGCTGGCTGATGGGCACCATGAGCTTGTGCTTCCTGGTCTCGACCAGGAGCCCCTGGGCTTCCAGGTCCGCGATCACCTGCTTGCGCGCGGCGAAGCGGTCCAGGCCCCGGTAGGCGGCCGGTGCGTTGTCGTTGACCTTGGCGTCCAGGGTGAAGATGTTGATGGAAGGCAGCTTGTGGCGCTGGGCCAGGGCCTGGTCGTTGAAGTCGTGGGCCGGCGTGCTCTTCACCGCGCCGGTGCCGAAGTCCTTGTCCACGTAGTCGTCGGCGACCACCGGGATGGTGCGCTCGCTCAGGGGCAGCTTGAGCTGCTTGCCCACGAGCGCCTTGTAGCGCTCGTCCTCGGGATGCACCGCCACCGCCACGTCGCCCAGCATGGTCTCGGGCCGGGTGGTGGCCACCACCACGCCCTCGCCGCCGCCGGCGGCGGGGTAGCGGATCAGCCACAAGCTGCCATCTCGCTCCTGGTTGTCCACCTCGAGGTCGGAGACCGCGGTCTGCAGCACCGGGTCCCAGTGCACCAGGCGCTTGCCCCGGTAGAGCAGGCCGTCCCGGTACCACTGCACGAACACGCGCCTGACCGCGGCCGAGAGCCCGGGGTCCATGGTGAAGCGTTCCCGGGTCCAATCCACGGAAGCGCCCAGGCGGCGCATCTGGCGGGTGATGGTGGAACCGGATTCCTCCTTCCACTCCCACACGCGTGCGACGAACTTCTCGCGGCCGAGGTCGTGGCGCGTCTTGCCGGCGGCGGCGAGCTGGTTCTCCACGATCTTCTGGGTGGCGATGCCGGCATGGTCCGTGCCGCCCTGCCAGAGCACCCGTTCCCCGCGCATGCGGTGGTAGCGGGAGAGGGTGTCCATGAGCGTCTGCTGGAAGGCGTGCCCCATGTGCAGGGTGCCGGTGACGTTGGGAGGCGGCAGCAGGATGCAGTAGGGCGCGCCGGCGCCTTCGGGCTTGAACCAGCCGCGGCTTTCCCAGGTCCCGTACCAGCGGTCCTCTATGCCGCGGGGTTCGAAGGCTTTTTCCATGATTC
>DASYZF010000241.1:0-3175 GCA_035946515.1 Gammaproteobacteria bacterium
CCCAAATAACCCGCGAAATAGCCCTTGGCGGAAGTCATGTCGAGCTTGCCGGGCTCGGAGACCGTGACCACCATGGAGTCGGCGAAGATGTTGCCCCAGTAATAGCCGATGGAGCCCATGACGTAAAGCGCCACGGCCCACTGCCAGGCGTCCTTGGCCACGAAGTAGAGCGCCATGGACATGAGCGCGCCCAGGAAGGCCGAAGCCAGGAGGAAGCGCTTCTTCTTGCTGCCCCGGTCGGCGATGGCGCCGAGCACCGGGGCCGTCAATACAACCACCAGGTTGGCGATGGAATCCGCCGTGCCCAGCCAGTAAGTGCTGAGGGTGGCCGGCGCATTGGAGAACCAATACTGCTTGAAGAAGATGGGGAAGAAGACGGTGATGATGGAGGTCTGGTAGGAATGGTTGGCCCAGTAGTACAGGGCCCAACCCCAGAGCTTGCGCTTGCTCGTCGCCATGGCACCACCCCCAGACGCGGTGGCCTAGCCTAGCATGAGACTCATGCGGCCATTGCGGTCTCGACGCCGTGTTCTCGGGTCTTTCGGAACCGCACCTCCGGCCAGCGTTCCTGGGTGAGCTGGAGGTTCACCTGGGTCGGCGCCACGTACACCAGGCTGCCGGTGTGATCCACGGCCAGGTTGTCGAAGGCCTTGTCCCGGAACTGCTCCAGTTTCTTCTCGTCGTCACATTCCACCCAGCGGGCGGTGGCCACGGGGATGCTGTCGAACACGCACTCGACGCCGTACTCTTCCTTGAGCCGGTAGGCGACCACGTCGAACTGCAAGAGGCCCACGGCCCCCAGGATCAGCTCGTTGCTGCGCAGGGGTTTGAAGAGCTGGGTCGCCCCCTCCTCGCAGAGCTGGGCCAGACCCTTGTTCAGGGCCTTGGCCTTGAGCGGGTCCTTGAGCACGGCGCGGCGGAAGATCTCCGGCGCGAAGCTGGGGATGCCGGTGAAGGTCAGGCTCTCGCCCTGGGTGAAGGTGTCGCCGATGGCCACGGTGCCGTGGTTGTGCACGCCGATGATGTCGCCGGCGTAGGCCTCCTCCACCCGCTCCCGCTCCGCCGCCATGAAGGTCAGGGCATCCGCGATCTTCACCTCACGGTCGATGCGCACGTGCTTCACGCGCATGCCGGGGGTGTAGCGTCCCGAGCACAGGCGCACGAAGGCGATGCGGTCGTGGTGCTGCGGGTCCATGTTGGCCTGGATCTTGAACACGAAGCCGGTGAGCTTCTCCTCGGAAGGCCGCACTTCGCGGCTCGCGGTGGCGCGGGGCCGCGGTGCGGGGGCATGGGCCACGAAGCCGTCCAGGAGCTCGCGTACGCCGAAGTTGTTGATGGCGGAGCCGAAGAACACCGGCGTGAGCCGGCCGGCCAGGTATTCCCCGAGGTCGAACCCGTGGGAGGCGCCGCGCACCAGCTCCACCTCGGCCCGGTAGGACGCGGCGTCCGTGCCCAGGAGTTCCGTGGCTTCCGCGCTCATCAGGCCCTGGATGACCCGCGTCTCGCCCAGGCGGCCGCTCTTCTCGCCTGCGTAGATGTGGATGCGGTCCGTGCCCAGGTGATAGATGCCCTTCAAGGCCCGGCCCATGCCGATGGGCCAGGTGAGCGGCGCGCAACGGATCTTGAGCACCGACTCCACTTCATCCAGCAGGGACATGGGGTCGCGAGCGTCCCGGTCCAGCTTGTTGATGAAGGTCATGATGGGGGTGTCGCGCAGGCGGCACACCTCCATGAGCTTGATGGTGCGCTCCTCCACGCCCTTGGCGCAGTCTATGACCATGAGCGCGGAGTCCACCGCCGTCAGCGTGCGGTAGGTGTCCTCGGAGAAGTCCTCGTGACCCGGGGTGTCGAGCAGGTTCACGATGCAGTCCCGGTAGGGGAACTGCATCACGGACGAGGTCACGGAGATGCCGCGCTGCTGCTCCAGCTTCATCCAGTCGGAGGTAGCATGGCGCGCGGCCTTGCGGCCCTTCACGGCGCCGGCCATCTGGATGGCGCCGCCGAACAGCAGCAGCTTCTCGGTGAGGGTGGTCTTGCCGGCGTCCGGATGGGAGATGATGGCGAAGGTGCGCCGCCGGCTGATTTCCTGGTCCAACATGCGAGATCCGGGCTTTGAGGGAAGCCGGGTATTTTACCCGATACGCCCGCCCGGCCTAGCCCAGATCCTTCGCCAGGATGAGCGCGTCCTCCCGGCCGTTCTCGCCGGGGTAGTAGTTCTTGCGCATGCCCACTTCATTGAAGCCCTGGGCCCGGTAGAGAGCGATGGCCGCGCTGTTGGAGAGACGCACTTCCAGGAACATCTGGCCCGCCCCCCGCTCCCGCGCCAGCTCCATGAAGTGCTCCAGCAGGTGCTGCCCGTAGCCCCGGCGCTGCCACTCGGGGGCGACGCAGATGTTGAGGAGATGGGCTTCACCCACCACGAGCGACATGATGCCGTAGCCCGCCACGCTGCCCGCGAGCTCCATGACCCAGCAGCAGTAGCCGACCCTGAGGCAGTCGCGGAAGATGCCCTCGGTCCAGTGGAACTGGTAGGCGCGGCGCTCGATGTCCATGACCGTACGCACATCGCCTTCGTGCATGGGGCGGCAGAAGGGCTCGGCGCTCGCCACCACCGCGCTCATCACTGCACCCCTTGCGCGGTCCGCATGGCGAGCTTCATGTCCACCCAGGCCTTGCGCTTCTCGCCGGGTGAACGCAGGAGGTAGGCGGGGTGGTAGGTCACCACCAGCGGTACCGATCCCAGGCGGTGCACCGTGCCGCGCAGGCGGCCGATGGGAGTCTCGGTCTGCAGGAGGTTCTGGGCGGCGATGCGCCCCACCGCCAGGATGATCCTGGGCTGGATGAGGGCGATCTGCCGCTCCAGGAAGGGCCGGCAGAGCTCCGCCTCCTCGGGCTTGGGATCGCGGTTGCCCGGCGGGCGGCACTTGAGCACGTTGGCGATGTAGACCTGTTCGCGCTTGAGCCCCAAGGCTGCGATCATGGAATTGAGCAGCTGCCCGGCACGGCCCACGAAGGGTTCCCCCTGCTTGTCCTCGTCCGCGCCCGGCGCCTCGCCGATGATGAGCCACCGGGCCTCTTCGTCGCCCACGCCGAACACCGTCTGGGTGCAGCCGGCCCTTAGGCCACAAGCGGTGCAGGCCTTGACCGCGTCCTTGAGCGCAGTCCAGTCCATGGC
>DASYZF010000242.1:0-2682 GCA_035946515.1 Gammaproteobacteria bacterium
CGGCACGCCGAGTGCCTCGGCGATGGCCGGCACGGCGGTATTGAGGATGGTGGTATCCACCGATTCCAGGAAGAAGGCCACGGCCACGAGCCAGGGCAGGAGGCGCTTGGCGTGTATTTCAGGAGACGATGTGGCGGGAGCAGCGTTCAGGGGGCGGAGTCCGTTTTCTTCATTATACTGCCCCGCCGCGCATGCCCTCAGAGACGTTTCTTGAAACAGCGCACCTGGTCGGTCTCGGTGAAGCCAAGCGCCACATGCGCGGCGGCGCTGACGGTGTTCGTGACCTGGGTATCGGAGCCGAACTCGGTGCAGCCCTGGGCGCGGCCCCACCCCTCCGCCGCCCGCAGCAGTGCGCGCCCCACGCCGCGGCGGCGCGCCACTGGCTCCACGTACCAGCCTTCGAGGTAGGCCACCCGGTCGGTCTCGCAGCCATCCACCACGGAACGGATGGAGAGCTCCGCGAAGCCGACGGCCTTGTCGGTCGCATCGAAAGCCAACAGCACCGCGAGCAGCAGGTGCGTCTCGCCGGCGAAGAACCGCTCGATTTCGGCGGCGTGCTCCTGTGCAGAACCCTCAGGCCAGAGGGCGCAGCGCATGGCGAGCCAGGCGGCGCTGTCCGCAGGTATCGCGGCTCGTACCACACCCATGTCAGGACCTGCCGGGGCCCAGGCAGTCATAGTGCTGCACGCCCTCGGGCTTGGTGAGTAGATAGCGGTCGTCCTCGGGATAGTAATGGGCCTTGGAGATGTCCGCGCCGGCGAAGGCCTTGATGGCTTCCCGGTCCGTCCACCAGCTCAAGGTCGCCATCTCGCAGCGCTCGGCGTCGAGATCGCGCACCGCGAGCGTGGCGCCCAGGTTGCCGGGCGCCTTGAGATAGTCCCCGAAGCCGGTGTCCAGCACGTACTGCACGTATTCGTCCTTGAGGGCACGCCGGAACTCCGCTCGCCATTCGCGCATCACGCATCTCTGCAAACCGATGTCTGCCATGCTGCTGCTCCGTGAGACTCGGAACAGGCCGACTATACCCGTTTGCTCCCGTCCACACCCACACGCACCACGAGTTTTCCGCGCAGCCCGCCGAACTTGAGCCGGGTCATGGCAGCAGGAAACTCTGCGAAGGGAACGGACAGCATATAAATCGAGACCATAATACAATGCACTCAATCAGCGACGTGATGGGGATTGGAACATGCGCGACGACGCTCCGACGGAGAGCAACTTGAGTCCCCTGCTCGCGACCGGCTTCGCGGTGCGGGGCGTGCCACGCGCCCTGTTGCGCCTGGAAGGCTTGGCCGCGCTCACCGTAGCCGTTGCCGGCTACCGTCTGCTCGACGGGAGCTGGGGATGGTTCGCGGCCCTGTTCCTGGTGCCCGATCTTTCCATGCTCGGCTATCTCGCCGGGGCGCGGATCGGCTCCATCTGCTACAACACCGCCCACAGTTACCTCGGCGCGGCCCTGCTCGGCGCCGCGGCCTACGCCCTGCACTCATCGCTCGCCGGCCAACTCGCGTTCATCTGGTGCGCCCACGTGAGTTTCGACCGGGCACTCGGCTACGGCCTCAAATACGCCAGCGCCTTCACGGACACGCACCTGGGGCTCATCGGCCGCGCGGCGAGAGCCGGATGACGCTGCACGTGACAGTGGAAGTACGCGAGACCGTCTCCCGGGGACGGGGCGTCTTCGCGCTCGTGCCCATCCCCGCCGGCACCCTGATCGAGACCGCCGCGGTGATCCCCGTGTCCCGCGATGAGGTGGGAGCCCTGCAGGACTGCGTACTGGCCGAGTATTACTTCCGCTGGGGCGAGGACGGCTGGGAGGGGGCCATCGCCTTGGGCTACGGCTCCCTCTACAACCATTCCTTCAAGCCCAACACCCGCTACGTGAAGCACTACGAGCGGCTCACCATCGACTTCATAGCGATCCGGGACATCGCCGTGGGCGAGGAGATCCGCACCAACTACAACGGCGAGCCCGGCGATCAGCGCAAACTCTGGTTCGACGCGAGCGAATAAGCGCCACCGCCCACAAGACTCTCCACACACCCCCCCGATTGCATCTCGGTAATCTTCCCTAGACGCGTAACGCGCGCACGTACGCGGAGCATTTTACGTATTGGGTTTTTACGCATGCGCCAGCGCGACAATGCAGCGTCATGCAACGGTCAATGCCCTGCAACGCAACGCGTGTAGTTTCATGGCGCCGCCGGACCGCAGCGGCGCTGCACCCCGGCGGCGCCATCCGCAATCGACAAATCAGGAGTCACCGCCATGCATCCGTCCCCACTCGGAATCATACGCAGGCTGGCGCAGGGATCCGCGCTCGCCGCGTTCGCCCTCACGAGCACCGCGCTCTACGCCGGCACCCCGGACCAGGATCACCGCAGCCATGACACCCTCACGCCCATCAAGCACGTGATCCTGATCCTGGGCGAGAACCGCACCTTCGACAACGTGTTCGCCACCTTCCAACCCGACCGGCATCAGCGCGTCTGGAACCTGCTCTCGGAAGGCATCGTGAACGCGGACGGCACGCCGGGCCCGAACTTCGCCCGCGCCCAGCAGTGGCAGGCTTCCGACACCGGCGCCTACTCCCTGCATCCCGGCAAGACCGCTCCTTACGTCAACCTGGAGCCGGTGACGGTGTCCGGCGCCCCGAATACGCCCTACTTCCCCAGCGTGGCC
>DASYZF010000243.1:0-13698 GCA_035946515.1 Gammaproteobacteria bacterium
CAGGCCGACGCCCCCCTCGCCGTCGGCCAAGCGGAGAACCTGCGCAAGCTCTTGCTGGCGGTGGTGCGGGACGGGCGCGTCATCCTCATCCGCCTGGCCGAGCGCCTCCACGACCTGCGCTCCGCCAAGCAGGCCGCGCCGGAGCGGCAACGGCGCCTGGCGCTCACCACCCGCGAGATCTACGCCCCGCTCGCCAACCGCCTGGGCATCTGGCAGCTCAAATGGGAGCTGGAAGACCTGGCGTTCCGCTACCTGGAGCCCGATCACTACCGGCAGGTGGCGGGTTGGCTCAAGGACCGGCGCAGCGAACGGGAAGCCTATCTCGGCGCGGCCGCGGACCTGCTGCGCGACAAGCTCAAGGAAGCCGGCATAGCGGCCGAGGTGGCCGGCCGGCCGAAGCACATCTACAGCATCTGGAAGAAGATGCAGCGCAAGGGTCTCTCCATGGAGGAGATGTACGACCTCCTGGCGCTGCGGGTGCTGGTGGCCGACGTCGCCGGCTGCTACGCGACCCTGGGCGTGGTGCACGGCCTGTGGCGGCACATCGCCAAGGAGTTCGACGACTACATCGCCGCCCCCAAGGATAACTTCTACCGCTCCCTGCACACCGCCGTGCTGGGCCCGGAGGCGCGGCCGCTGGAGATCCAGATCCGCACCCAGGAGATGCACAACCATGCGGAGTTCGGGGTCGCCTCCCACTGGCGCTACAAGGAAGGCGTGCACTACGACCCGGCGCTCGAGACCCGTATCGGCTGGATGCGTCAGCTGCTGGCGCCGGGCGGCGACGAGGACTTCATCGAGCGCTTCCGCACCGAGCTCGTGGAGGACCGGGTCTACGTGCTGACCCCCAAGGGCGCGGTCTTCGACCTGCCCCGCGGCGCCACCGCCCTCGACTTCGCCTACTACGTCCACACCGACGTGGGTCACCGCTGCCGCGGCGCCCGGGTGAACGGCCGGCTCACGCCCATCAGCCAGGTGCTGGAGGACGGCGACCAAGTGGAGATACAGACCCACCGCACGGGCGAACCGAGCCGCGACTGGCTCAACCCGCAGTATGGCTACCTCACCACGCCCCGCGCGCGGGACAAGCTGCGCGCCTACTTCCGCCAGCAGGATCGCGGCCAGAACGTCAGCTACGGCCGGGAGATGCTGGAACGGGAACTGGAAAGGCTGGCGCTGCGCGACTTCCGCCACGACCGGCTGCTCAAGCATTTCGGCTTCCCGTCCCTGGAGGAGCTCTTCGCCGCCCTGGGCGCGGGCGACCTCTCCTCATCCCAACTCGCCGGCGCCCTGCAGCGCGAGCTGGCGGAGTCCCGGCCGGCGCTGCCGCTCAAGCCCGCGCGCAGCGCACGGCGCCGCAGCCAGCAGACGGCACCGGTGCTGCTGCCCGGCGTGAGCGGCGATGTGCTCGTCTCCATGGCGAAGTGCTGCCGGCCGGTGCCGGGCGAGGCCATCCGCGGTTACATCACCCAGGGCCACGGCATCAGCGTGCACCGCAAGAGTTGCGCGAGCCTGGCCAGGCTCGCGGCCCGCTCGCCGCAGCGGCTCACGGAGGTGCAATGGCGCAACGACGGGGACTACGGCCAACCGGTGGAAATCGGCGTGGAAGGCCAGGACCGGCGTAACCTCCTGAGCGACATCATGGCGCTCCTGGCGGACGAACAGTTGCGCCTCATGGCGCTCGACTCCCGCGCCGACGCGGACCTGGGGCTGCTGCATCTCAGGCTCACCGTGGGTATCGCCGGCCTGCCGCAGCTGTCGCGGCTCCTCAACCGGCTCATGCAGATCCCCGGCGTCTCGCGCGCGACCCGCTCCCTGTAAGGCGCGGACACGCCCGGGCGCGCTAGCACAGGCGGGCGGACGGCGCAGGGTTCCTTTCCGCCCACCCCTGTAATACATTCCCCCCGTGCGTTCCACCCGAAAAAAGCGCCCGCAGGGGCGCGCCGCGCCGAAGCGGCCCCCGTCCAGGCTGGCCCGCATCGGCCGCTACCTGGGCTACGCCCTGCTGGCCCTGATCCCGCTCACGGTGGCGGGGCTCATCAGCCGCCAGTACCGCTTCATCCGCGTCTCCCAGGCCCCCGCCGCCAAGGCCGTGGAGCTCATCCCCATCCAGCCGCCTTCCGCCGAAGCCCTGAAGAACATCTTCTCCAGCGAAGACTACACCTGGCCCCCCGAGGGCGGCGTGCCGCGCTACGCGGTGCAGAGCCTGCCCTACGGCATGGATACGCTCGACAAGGGCCAGAAGAAGACCGTGTTCTACCGTGCGCTGCTGCCCATCGTGCTCGCCGAGAACGGCCGCATCTGGAACGAACGGGTGTTCCTGCTGCAGCAGTTCGGCATGGGCACAGTGGACCTGCAGAGCGATGCCGGCCAGGAAGTGGCGCGCATCTCCGCCCGCTACCGGGTGGACGGCGACCTGAACGACCCCAAGGTGCGGGACACGCTCTTGCGCCGGGTGGACGTGGTGCCGGTGTCATTGGTGCTGGCCCAGGCGGCCCAGGAGAGCGGCTGGGGCACCTCGCGCTTCGCCCTGGAGTCAAACAACCTCTTCGGCATCTGGACCTGGAACGAAGATGCAGGCTCGGTGCCCCTGGACCGGCCCGACGACGCCACTCACTTGGTGCGTGTCTACCCCGACATCGAGGCCTCGGTGCGCGCCTACCTGCACAACATCAACATCGGCTTCGCCTACACCGACTTCCGGGACCTGCGCGCCGGCATGCGCGCCGCCGGCAAGCCGCTGGACCCCTTCGAGCTCGCCGGGGCCCTGGACCGCTATTCCACGGCCGGCGACATGTACGTGGACGACATCCGCCAGATGCTGCGCAGCAGCGAATTGGATAAGCTTGGCAGCCTGTCTCTCACCTCCGTGGATCAATAGCCCTAGGCCTAGTTCTTAAGAGTCACCTTAAGAGCTACTACGCTTGGCATAACTTCGTTGCCCTCGGCTCGCAATCCTCACGTACAAGCCAAGTACGCTCCGGTTGCTCGCCTCAGGCGCCTCGTTCTGCCTGCGCTCGCTACGCTCTTAAGGTGACTCTGCACTGCATCACTGGGCCGGTGGCAGTAGCCACATATGGCTGTACCAGTAATAGCGCCCTTTGACGGGCGCCGTGCAGTTGTAGCGCGCGCGCCCTGCATCCATGGGCGCGTCCGCCTTCAGGGCGAACCGGGTCTTACCCGCATCCAGCCAGGTGATGGTCATGGGCGGGCCGTTCAGGAAGCAATGCAGGGCTCCCGGCGGCACGCTGCCGGGTTCGAGGTCCATCTCGAGCCGCGGCGGGTTGTTGCCGTGCAGCTCCGGGTCCCAGGGCTCCAGTGACTGGATGGGGAACGGCAGGGCCGCGGCGCGCAGCGCGAAACCCCCGATATCTCCATAGTGCTCGTCGATCGGAAAGCGCGGCAGGGCGCGCGCATCGAAAGGCTCGCCCATGACGCCCGCCTGCTGGCCGAAGGCCACGTAGCCCAGCCCGTTCACGAGCTTCGCCAGCTCCTCGCTGAATTCGCCGTAGGGATAGGCGAAGAGCTTGGGCGAGCGGTTGACGTCCTTGCCCAGTTCCGTCTGTAAGCGCGTCTGCGCATCCTCTATATCCGCGCGCACCCGGTCGGCCCAGGCCATGTCCGTCTCGCCCTTGAGCCGGAACGGAAGGTGGGCATGGTCCACGGTGTGATCGCCGTAGTTCGCGCCGTGCCGGGCCATCTCTTTGAGCTCGTCCCAGGTCATGAAGTCCGAGGGCTTGTCGCCCACCGCGCCCGTGCTCACGAACACCGTGAAGGGCCAGCTCCGTGCCTTGAGCAGCGGATACGCGTGCTCATAGAAGGATTGGAAAGCATCATCCACGGTGATGGCCACCACGTGGTCGGGGATGGGTTTGTCTTCCTTCAGGTAGTCGACGATCCGGGGCAGGGGCCAGACCTGGTAATGGTTCGCCGCGAGCCAGTCGAGCTGGGCCGAGAACTGCTCCATGCGGGTGTTGGTGCTGGGGTAGCGGGAGTCGCCGAAGCGGTGGTAGATGAACGCGACCGCATGGTTGGGGACTGCCGTCTCGGCTGCATACACGGAACCGATGAACAGGAACGGGATGGCGAGCAGAAGACTACGCATCATCGCCACCCTACTCCGCTGACTGAAAAAAAAGAAGGGTACGACGCATGCGTGGCCCGCTCCGCCAAGGATGGCGGAGCGGCACGCGACATCAGGGATGATTCAGGCGGATATTAGGTAAAGCGCTTTACTTGTTAATTGCATGGATGGCTCGCTTGTCGACTGCGAGCGAAGCTTCATGCATGGCCTCCGACAGGGTCGGGTGGGCGTGAATGGTGCGCTGCAGGTCCTCGGCGCTGGCCCGGAACTCCATGGCCACCACCGCCTCGGCGATCATCTCCGAGGCCATGGGACCGACGATGTGCACGCCCAGGATCTCGTCGCTGTCTGCGTGGGCCAGCATCTTCACCATGCCGGCCGCCGCTTCCATGGCCTTGGCGCGGCCGCTGGCGGCGAAGGGGAAGCTGCCCGTCTTGTAGCGCACACCCTTCTGCTTCAACTCCTCCTCGGTCTTGCCCACCCAGGCGATCTCGGGCCAGGTGTAGATGACCGAGGGGATCACGTCGTAGTTCATCTCCGAGATCTTGCCGGCGATGAGGTCCGCGACCATCACGCCCTCCTCGGAACCCTTGTGGGCCAGCATCGGGCCGCGCACGCAGTCGCCGATGGCCCAGATGTTCTTGGCGCCGGTGCGGCACTCGTGATCCACCTTGATGAAGCCGCGCTCGTCGAGCGCCACGCCGCTGCCGTCCTCCCGCAGGTTCTTGGTAGCGGGCCGGCGGCCCACGGCCACGATCAGCTTGTCCACCTCGAGCTTCTGCTTGCCGTCCTTGTCGTCGTAGTTGACGCTGATGCCGGTCTTGCCCTTCTCGGCGCCGGTGACCTTCGCGCCCAGGCGGATGTCGAGACCCTGTTTGCGGAACTGGCGCTCCGCGTCCTTGGCCACGGTCTGGTCCGCCATGAACAGGAAGTTGTCCATGGCTTCGAGGATGGTGACCTGGGCGCCCAAGCGGTGCCACACGCTGCCGAGCTCGAGGCCGATGACGCCGCCGCCGATGACGCCGAGGCGCTTCGGCACGTCGGCGAAGTCCAGCGCCCCCCAGGAATCCACGATGTCCTTGCGGTCGAAGGGCGCTACCTTGAGCTCCACGGGCTCGGAGCCGGCGGCCAGCACCACGTGCTTGGCCTCGATGACCTCCTTCTTCTTGGGGTCCTCGAAGTCCGTCACCTCAACCTTGTTGCCCTTGAGCAGGCGGCCGGTGCCGCGGATGCCGGTGACGTTGTTGGACTTGAAGAGCTGGGCGATGCCGCCCGTGAGGCTCGTGGTGATCTTGTTCTTGCGCGCCTGCATGGCGGCGATGTCCATGCTCACCGCGCCGGTCTTGACGCCGTGGGCGGCGAACTCATGGGTGGCCTTGTGGTACATCTCCGAGGACTCGAGCAGCGCCTTCGAGGGGATGCAGCCCGCGTTGAGGCAGGTGCCGCCGAAGGCGTGCTTGCCGTCTGGGTTCTTCCAGTTGTCCACGCAGGCGGTCTTGAGGCCGTTCTGGGCGGCGCGGATGGCGGCGACGTAGCCCGCGGGGCCTCCGCCGATGACGACGACGTCGAAAGCTTGGCTCATGGCGATTCCTCTCTATCTTAAGAAGCAGGCGGCCTGTCCCCGGGGGATCAGGCCGCCTATGTACCCTTATAGATGGGCGTCAGATCTGCAGTATCAAGCGGGCCGGGTCCTCAAGCGACTCCTTGATGGACACCAGCGTCAGCACCGCTTCCTTGCCGTCGACGATGCGGTGGTCGTAGGTGAGCGCGATATACATCATGGGCCGCGCCACCACCTGCCCGTCCACCACCACGGCGCGGTCCTTGATGGCGTGCATGCCGAGGATCGCGCTCTGGGGCGGGTTGATGATCGGGGTGGAATACAGCGAACCGAACACGCCGCCGTTGGTGATGGTGAAGGTGCCTCCGGTGAGCTCCTCGATGCCGATCTTGCCGTCGCGGGCACGCACCGCCATGTCGGCCAGGGTCTTCTCGATCTCGGCAAAGCTCATCTGGTCCGCATCGCGCAGCACCGGGGTCACGAGGCCGCGGGGCGTGGACACCGCCACGCTGACGTCCCAGTAGTCGTGGTACACGATGTCGTTGCCTTCCACGGAGGCGTTCACCACCGGGTACTTCTTGAGGGCCTCGACCGCGGCTTTCACGAAGAAGGACATGAAGCCGAGCTTGGTACCGTGCTCCTTCTCGAACTTGTCCTTGTACTTGGCGCGGAGCGCCATCACCGCCGAGAGGTCCACTTCGTTGAAGGAGGTGAGCATCACGGTGCTGGCCTGGGACTCCGAGAGGCGCTCGGCGATGCGCGCGCGCATGCGCGTCATGGGCACGCGCCGGTCGGCGCGGGCGGCGCTCGCCGTCGCGGAGCGTGCCACGGGGGCGGCAGCGGCCGGCGCGGCCTCGTTGCCGCGCTTGGCCATGTAATCCAGCACGTCGCCCTTGGTGAGACGGCCGTCACGGGCGCTGCCCTTGATCTCAGCCGGATTCAGCTTGTTCTCTTCCACGAGGCGGCGCACGGAGGGGCTCAAGGGCATGTCGGCGCCCACGGAGCCGGCGCTCGCCGGCGCCGCGGCGGCCACGGCCGGTTGCGGCGCGGGCTGGGGCACGGTGGGCTTGGCTTCGGCCTTGGCGGGAGCAGGGGCCGCGGCGGCACCCTCCTCCAGCACGGCGATCACCTGTCCTGCACCCACGGTGGTGCCGTCCTTGACCCGGATCTCCTTCAGCACACCGGACACGGGCGCCGGCACTTCCAGCACCACCTTGTCGGTCTCGATGTCCACCAGGTTCTCGTCGCGGCTCACCGCATCGCCGGCCTTCTTGTGCCAGCTCACGAGGGTCGCGTCCTGGACGGACTCGGGCAGTTGCGGGACTTTGACTTCGATGCTCATGCCGTCTCCACGATTAAGACTTGATCAGACTGGGCCGCGTCTTGGCGGCGGTGGCTTGCTTCGCCCCCAGCGTGCCGAGCGCGTCCTGGATCAGCTGCTTCTGCTGCTGGGTGTGCAGCTCCATGTAGCCTGCGGCGGTGGACGCGGATGGCGCCCGGCCGGCGTAGCTCAGAAGGTGCTTGGGTTTCAGCGGCTCCTGCAGGCGGTGGCGGATCTGGTACCAGGCGCCCTGGTTGCCGGGTTCCTCCTGGCACCACACGATCTCGCGGGCATTCGCATAGAGATTAAGGATCTCGGCGTATTCCGTCTGCGGGAAGGGATAGAGCTGCTCGAGGCGCACGATGGCGACGTTGTCGATGCCGGCGGCGCGGCGCGCCTCGGCCAGGTCGTAGTAGACCTTGCCGGAGCAGAACACCACACGTTCCACCTTCGCGGCCGGGAGGCTCCCCACCTCGGGGATGAGCAGGTGGAAACGCCCGTGGGTGAGGTCCTTGAGCTCCGAGACCGAGGCCTTGTGGCGCAAGAGGCTCTTGGGCGTCATCACCACCAGGGGTTTGCGGAACGGCCGCAGCGCCTGGCGGCGCAGCATGTGGAACATCTGGGCCGGCGTCGAGGGCACGCACACCTGCATGTTGTGCTCGGCGCAGAGCTGCAGGTAACGCTCCAGGCGCGCGGAGGAATGCTCGGGGCCCTGGCCCTCGTAGCCGTGGGGCAAGAACAAGGTGAGCCCGCAAAGCCGGCCCCACTTGGCCTCGCCCGCCGCCATGAACTGGTCGATGACCACCTGGGCGCCGTTGGCGAAGTCGCCGAACTGGCCCTCCCAGATCACGAGCACGTCGGGGTCGGCGGTGCTGTAGCCGTACTCGAAGCCCATCACCGCCTCTTCCGAGAGCAGCGAATCGATCACGGTGAAGCGCTTCTGGTCGGGCGTGAGGTGCTGCAGCGGCGTCCAGGTGCTGTAGTCTTTCTGGTTGTGCAGCACCGCATGGCGATGGAAGAAGGTGCCGCGGCCGCTGTCCTGGCCCGTGAGGCGCACCGCACAACCTTCGGTGAGCAGGCTCGCGTAAGCGAGGGTCTCGGCGAAGCCCCAGTCCATGGGCAGCTCGCCCGCCGCCATCTTGCGCCGGTCGTCGTAGATCTTGGCCACCCGCGGGTGCAGCTCCACGTCCGCCGGCACCCGGTTCATGCCCTCGGTGAGCGGCTTCAAGCGCGCCGGCGCGACCTTGGTATCCGTCGGCGTGGCCGGCATCTGCTTCTGGAAGCGCGACCAGTCCACGCTGAACTCGTTGCGCACGTACTCGGTGATGAGCGGCGCCACCGGCTTGCCCGCATCGAGGTCCTTGCGGTACTGCTCGGAGAGGTCGGCGGCTGCCTGGGTCGTGAGCACACCCTGGTTCGCCAGCACCTCGGCGTAAAGCACCCGGGTGGTGGCATGGCCCTTGATGTGCTGGTACATGACCGGTTGGGTGGCGGAAGGCTCGTCGGCTTCGTTGTGGCCGTGGCGGCGGTAGCATACGAGGTCGATGAACACGTCCTTGTGGAACTGCAGGCGGTAGTCGAGCGCCAGGCGCGTAACGAAGATCACCGCCTCCGGGTCGTCACCGTTCACGTGGAACACCGGCGCTTCCAGCATCTTGGCGAGGTCGGTGCAATACGGCGTGGAACGCGCATCGTCATGCCGGCTGGTGGTGAAACCCACCTGGTTGTTCAGCACCACGTGCAGCGTGCCGCCGGTGTGGAAACCGCGGGTCTGGGAGAGCTGCAGGGTCTCCATGTTGACGCCCTGGCCCGCGAAGGCCGCGTCGCCATGCACCAGCACGGGCAGGATCTTCTCGCCCTTGGCGTCGTTGCGGCGGTCCTGGCGGGAGCGCACCGAGCCCTCCACCACCGGGTTCACGATCTCGAGGTGCGAGGGGTTGAAGGCCAGCGCCAGGTGCACGTTGCCGCCCGGCGTCTTGATGTCGGACGAGAAGCCCATGTGGTACTTCACGTCGCCGGAACCGTCGGTATGCTCGTGCACGCCCTCGAACTCCAGGAACAGTTCCTTGGGGGACTTGCCGAGCAGGTTGATGAGCACGTTGAGGCGGCCGCGGTGGGCCATGCCCACCACGATCTCCTGGATGCCGGCGGCACCGCCTTTCTGCACCACGTCGTGAAGCATCGGCATCAGGGAATCGCCGCCCTCCAGCGAGAACCGCTTCTGCCCCACGTACTTGGTGTGCAGGTACTTCTCCAGGCCTTCGGCGGCGGTGAGCTCCTTCAGCAGTTCGATGCGCTCTTCGCCCGTGAGCGGGACGCGCCGACCCTCGATGCGTTCCTTGAGCCACTGGCGCTCGACGCTGTCGCTGACGTGGGAGAACTCGAAACCGATGGTGTCGCAGTAGACACGCTGCAGCATCTCGAGGATGTCGCGCAGCGGACGGCGATCAGGGCCGCCGAGCGACACGGTACTGAACACCGTGTCCATGTCAGACGAGTCGAGGCCGTGGAACTCAAGGGTGAGGTCGGCGATCTCCGGCAGCGGCGAGAGGCCGAGCGGATCGAGCTTGGCGCGCAGGTGCCCGCGGCCGCGGTAGCCGCCGATGAGGCGGATGACGGCAGCTTGCTTGTCGGCCGCCTCGGGATTCAACCCTCCCCCCGCCGCCACGCGGCGCGCGTGGGCCCGGGCCAGGAGCTCCTCCTCCACCGGGCCGCGCGGCACTTCGCGTGCGCCGGTCTGCAGGGCCTGGAAATACTCGCGCCAGGCCTGGGACACCGACGCCGGATCCTGCAGATACTGCTCGTAGAGGGTTTCGACGTAGGGCGCGTTGCCGCCGAAGAAGGGGGTGGTCTCGAGACGTGCTTGCAGTGATTCGCTCATTTTCGCCATTCAGTTGCAACAGGCGGCCTGCGGAAAACGCGCCCGCGATAACAATGAAAATGGCAACGATTTCAAGAGACTTACGGCGTTCTTCTTAGGGTGAGCGCCGGCTCAGGCCGCGGCGGAATAGTGTAGCCCAACCGCCCCAAAAGAGGAACGGACCGCCTACGGCGCCGGGGAAGACCGCGGGATTCAGCCGAACCAGAGAAACGGGCGATCCCAGAACCAGAACGTGGCTAGCCATTTCTCGCCGCGGATCACCGGCAGGCCCGCGTGCAGGGTATCGGGGTTGGGCCGGCCGGCGGCGTCGCAGTTCAGGAACTTCACAGCTTTCCCACGCCCTGGCTCCACCGTGACGCCGAGGCGCGGGAACTCGGTGCCGCCCCCCTCGGCCACATCGCTCAGGTACACGAACACCGTGCTCACCCGCTGGGCCTCATGGTGCTCATCGTCGTAAAAATCGAAGTGGGGCCGGTACTCTTGGCCCGGGCCATAGCGCAGCACGCCCACCGGCTCGGCATTCTCCGGTGGCAGGCCGGCGATGGCGGCGATACGGCGCAACGCTTCGGCCACCACCGAATCGTACATGTTCGGCTGGAAGCTCATGGAATAACTGGTGCGCAGCTGCGAGCGCAGTCCCTGGCCCGTCTTCGGGTCCACCACGCCCGAGGGCTCGAGAGCGGGCGTGGCGAGGTTGATGAAATGGTCGTTGAGCAAGGGATCGAACGCCCCGGGATGCTCGGACATGAACGCCACAGTGCGCAGCGGCTGTGGTAACGGCGGTTCCGGCGGCGGAAAAGGTATTAAGGGTTCGACGGCGGGGGGGCTGGCGGTGGGGTGCGCCCTGGTTTGCGGGCGGGCCCGCAGTTCCTTGAGCCGCGTCTCGGCGAGGTACACCCTCGCCTGCGCGGCAGCACCGAGCCAGTGCACGCCGGCGGACGTATCCACCGCCGTGCCTTGACCCAAAGCCAGACGCAGCCCCAATGAATACTTCGCCAAGTTGTCGCCGGCTTCGGCAGCGAGGCGGAAGCATTGTGTCGCCAGGCGCTGCCAGCGCTCGTCTCCCCCAGCCAGATGGTAGAGATAGCCGAGGCTGCGCAGGGCTGGCCGGTGCCCCGCCCGGGCCGCGATCAAGAGGTGCTCCTGGGCGCGGGCCGTGTCGCGCGCCGCCCCGAGCCCGTTATAGAGGAGGTTGCTGAGGTTGTAGTGGCCTTCCTTGAGGTCACCCTCGGCGGCGGTGGCGAACAGCTCCGCCGCCCGGCGCGGGTCCTGGGCGAGCCCCATGCCGTTCAGCAGCATCACGCCTAGGAGGTTCTGCGCCTCCGCATCCCCCTCCTGGGCCGCCCTCTCCAGGCAGGCTGCCGCCTCCGCATACTGGCGGCGGCTGAACAGCTCGATGCCCTGCTGGAACAGTGCGGTGCCCTGTTGCGTCATCTCCCCCACCCCAAGCGATCATGCAGCGACGTACCCGGCATGCCGTGTATATTAATGGTAAAAGCGATTTCACCGGTGGACCCCCAGCGGGCAAGATGACTCCCGCCATGCACCCTATCCCCTCCTCGTGACCCGCCGCCCACCCATGAAGGAACCCGGGATGGGGCAGGTGCCTACTGGCGCCTGGCAGGTGGAGACTTTGGCCCAGAGCGCACGCCTGCTCGCCGAGCGCGGCGAGAGCACGCAGGCAGAAGCGGTGTACCGGGAGATCCTGGCGGCCGCGCCTCATCACCTCCCGGCCTTGAACTTCCTCGCCACCCAGGCCATACGACGCGGCGACCACGCTGAGGCCATCGCACACCTGGAACAGGCCTTACGTGCCGCACCGGACCGCGCGGTCTCCCATCAGAACCTGGCCATGGCCCACAAGGCCGCGGGGGACCATGAGCGCGCGCTCGCGGGACTCGGACGCGCCGCCGAACTGGACCCTGCCCTGCGCACCGCCCATCTGCACATGGGAGCGCTCCTGGAAGAGATGGGCCGGAAGGACGAAGCCGTCGCTGCTTACTGGCGTGCCTGGCTCCAGTTCCCGGCCCCCGAGCTGCTGACCAACCCGTCGATCGCCCCTCCACATCTGTGGACCTTGTGCCTGCACGCCGCCGAGCGGGTCCGGACTGCCCAGCACGAGCTGATCGAGCAGGCTCTGGAGCCTCTGTATGCGCGCCATGGCCGCGGGGCCCTCGCCCGGGTCGATGCATCCGCGCGCATCTACCTCGGTTTGCAGTCGCCGGTTCACCCGCATCCCCTGCAAAAACCTTCCTTCCTGTATCTGCCCGGCGTGCCACCACGGCCGTTCTTCGATCACAACGAGTTAGGGTGGCTCGACGCCCTCGAGCAGGTGGCAGGCGAGATCAGGAGCGAATTGCAGGCGTTGTTGGAGGACTCCGATGCGGCGCTCGCGCCCTACGTGCAGCTGACCGAGGACGCCGTAACTGCCGTCTGGCAGGGCTTGAATCATTCGAAGCAGTGGAGTTCCTTCCACTTGCTCAGGGGCGGGGTCATAAACACCGACAACTGCAGCCGTTGCCCGGCAACTGCCCGCATCTTGTCCATCTTGCCGTTGCCCGAGGTCCCTGGGCATGCGCCGGAGGCGTTCTACTCCGTGCTCCAGCCTGGCACCCATATCCCGCCCCACCACGGCGTCGGCAACTACAAGCTCGTGGTCCACCTTCCCCTCGTGGTGCCGGACGGCTGCGCGCTGCGGGTCGGCGATGAGACCCGTGGCTGGCGGGAGGGCGAATGCCTGGTGTTCGACGACAGCTTCGAGCACGAGGCCTGGAACCGCAGCGGCTCGACCCGGGCGGTGTTGATCATCGATGCCTGGAATCCCCTCATCACCGAGGCCGAGCGCGAAGGGATGACCGCTCTGCTGGCGGCGATCGCCTCCTTCAGGAAACGCCTTATCGCACCGCCTTGAGGCGCACCCGTTCCTCTATCCACGCCCGGCGTGGGATACTTGAGCGGCCATGCTCAACCCCGGCCTCGACATCCCGGCGCTCGCCGCCGAGTTCCGCCGCAAGAACCGCATCCAGATCAGGGACGTGCTGCTGCCCGAGGTGGCGGGGCGCCTGCACCGCTGCCTGGAGGACGAGGTCCCTTGGGGCGTGGCCTACGTGGACGCCGCCGGCAAACCGCAGATCATCACCTCCGACAAGGTGCTGAAGTTCACGCGCGATGACTGGGCCGGGCTCAACCGCATCGTGCAGGGCACGGATCCAGGCAAGTTCCAGTTCTTCTACAACAGCTACATGATGCTCGCGGCCTACCGGGAGAAACGCGACCCGCAGCTCGTCCTGAACACTGTGGTCGAGTTCCTGAACAGCGAGAGCTTCCTCGGCCTGGTCAGGCAGGTGACGGGCGTCGAGGAGGTCGTGCGCGCCGACGCCCAGGCCACCCGCTACATCCCGGGCAGCTTCCTGAGGAAGCACAACGACCTGAACCAGGAGGACACGCGACGCGTCGCCTACGTACTGAATCTCACCAGGGGCTGGGAGGCGGACTGGGGCGGGCTGCTGCAGTTCCTGGACGACACCGGCGGCGGCGTGACAGAGGTCTATCCCCCGCTCTTCAACTCGCTGACACTCTTCAAGGTGCCCATGTGGCACAGCGTCTCCTACGTGGTGCCCGCCGCCCCCCGCGGGCGCTACGCCATCACCGGCTGGGCGATGCGCCGTTGACGCCTCACAGGCCGCGCCTCGTGGCCCGGCCGCTAATGTAAACTAGCCGCGCGGCACCCGACCCGGGCCCTCCACGAGGCCATGCACGAAGATGAACCGCCCCGACACCCACAATCCAGGCCAGTTGAGCGAGCAGGTGAAGATACTCTCCGCCAGCGCCCTGGCGCTCGCCAACCGCGG
>DASYZF010000244.1:0-3973 GCA_035946515.1 Gammaproteobacteria bacterium
TTCCCGGTCGAGGTGCGCGCCGACGTGGCTAACCAGCGCGGCGTGCTGGCCACCGTGGCTGCGGCCATCGCCGACACCGGTTCCAACATCGAGCACGTGAACCTGCAGGAGCGCGATGAGCAGGCCTCGGTGCTCACCTTCGTGTTCGCGGTGCGCAACCGCAACCATTTGGCGCGTCTCTTGCGCCGCCTGCGCGCCATGCCCGAGGTCATGCGCGTGCAGCGCTCCAAGGCCTGAAAAGCCAGCCCCGCCTTCCCTAGCAGGGCCCTCCGAACGTTAGATGAATCAGGACTGCTCAGCCGCCGTTGGTGCTGGGCGCAGGCGCCGAGTCCACCGTCTCATTTGTCGGCATCGGCAGGCTGTTCAACAGCTTCATCAGGTTGCCGCCGTTGATGGGGATGTGCAGCCGGTGGTTGGGCTGGATGTTGATCAGGCTCTGGAAGATGACAGTGCTGTCGTCCATGCTTTGGCCCAGCGGGTTGAAGTCACCCTGGGAACTCTGCTTGCCGGCATGGCCCACGGCGGCCATGAACGACATCTGCGACTCGTCACGCAGCCTGGTGTAGTCGCGGTTGAAGTCGCAGTCCAGGTATTCGAGGGCCTCGGACATGGCACGGTTGATGCGGCACACCACGAGGTCTGCGTCCGCCGCCTTGCTGGAATAGGGGCGCATCAGGGCCACCTTGATGGACTGCAGCACGTGGAAGATGTTGGCGTCGCCGGTGATGGGCGTCTTGCCGAGGTACATGACCGTGGTCTCGGTCTTCTGGCCGGAGCTGGCGTCGTCCGCGGCGGCCATGAGCGGGGCCGCCAAGAGCGCCAACAGCGCCAAGGCCCCGGCGGATTTGAGGCAGGTCTTGCTGGACATGAGGTTTCTCCTGGTACTGATTTTCTGGCCCCACGCCCTAGTAATAGCCCAGGTACCCCGGCCCCGGGCTTAATCATTTCTGAATCATTGTTTGCCCCTCTCAGGGCCCGGCCGGGGTAGCGGTGACCGTCCCGGGGGGCGCCGTGGCGGCGGCAGGCATGGGTAGCCGCTCCAGCAGCTTGCGGAATGCGCCGCCGTTCACCGGCATGTGCAGCCTATGGTCGGGCTGCCCCACCACCAGGTTGGTGAGCATGACTTCCTCGGTGGCGAGAGTCTGGTTCCACATCTCGGCTATCTGATTCGAGCCGCCTCCTCCGGCGCGCCCCTGGGCGATCATGAAGGCCAGTTGGGATGAATCCCGCAGTTGGGTGTAATGGCGGTTGGTGTCACAGTCCAGGTATTCCAGCGCCGCCGACATCGACTTGTTGATCCTGCACACCACGAGGTCGGCGTCCTGCGGACTGCTGGAATAGGGGCGTAGCAGGGCCACCTTGATGGACTGCAGTGTGAGGAAGATGTTCTTCGCTCCCGTCACCTGAACCCTGCCCAGGTACATGACCGGCGCTCCTTGGGTCGCGGCGGATGGCGCCGGGTCGGCGGCGAACGTGGCGTGCATCGCGGTCAGCGCTCCGATCGCGAAGGCTGCTGCGAGTTTAAGCTTGGTATCGAGAGTGGCATGCATGAGGGTGCTCCAGTGGTTCTATTTATCTGCGGAGTATCCGGAGGCGACGCATGCGACGCTGCGACCCCGATGCATGTGTGGAATGCTCATGGCCGCCACGCCCTCATTCGTCGGCTTTTCGGGTTTGTTCTATAGTGGGTGCATCGCGGCACGATCTGCCGCCGACGGAGCTTTCCATGGCGCGCTTGAGCATCTTCTCCGACCGGGCACCCCGGGCCATCGGCCCTTATTCGCAGGCGGTACGCGCCGCCAACACCGTGTATCTCTCCGGCCAGATCCCGCTGGATCCCAAGACCGGCGAGCTCGTCTCCGGCGATTTCGCGCTGGAGACGCGCCGGGTGTTCGACAACCTCAGGGCCGTGGCCGAAGCCGCGGGCGACGGCTTCAAGGACGTGGTGCGCGTCACCATCTATCTCACCGACCTCGCCAACTTCCCGAAGGTGAACGAGGTCATGGCCGAGTATTTCCAGGAGCCGTACCCGGCCCGCGTCACCATCGGCGTGGCCTCGCTGCCGCGCGGCGCCCGGGTGGAGATCGACGCGGTCATGGTGGTGCAGTAAGCCGCGCTTGAAGCCCGCCGTCGCCCCCGAGAGCGCCGCCGCACCGGTGACGCGCCTGCGCGGCGTGGGGCCGCAGGTGGCCGAGCGCCTCGAGAAGCTCGGCATCAGGAACGTCGAGGACCTGCTGTTCCACCTGCCGTTGCGCTACGAGGACCGCACCCGTGTCACCCCCATCGGCGCCCTCAGGCCCGGCATGCACGCCACGGTGGAAGGCGTGATCGAACTCACGGAGATGGTGTTCCGCGGCCGGCGCATGCTGCTCACGCGCGTCGCCGACGGCACCGGCGCGCTCACCCTGCGCTTCTTCAACTTCAATTCCACCCAGATGGCGATGCTGGCCCGGGGCGCACGCCTGCGCTGTTACGGCGAGGTCAGGCCCGGCAAGCTCACGCCCGAGATGGCGCACCCCGAATACCGGCTGCTGGCGCGGGACGAGCACGTCGCCGAGGCCCCGGCGCTCACGCCCATCTATCCGGCCACCGAGGGTGTACAGCAGTTGAAGCTGCGCGCGCTCACGGACCAGGCCCTCAAGCTCCTGGATCACGCCTACGCTCCCTTGCCGGAGCTGCTGCCGGCGGAACTCCTGGATGGAGCCGGGATGCCGCCCCTGGCGGAAGCCCTGCGCTATGTGCACCGGCCGCCGCCGGATGCACCGCTCACGGCGCTCATGGATGGCCGCCATCCGGCCCAGCAGCGGCTCGCATTCGAGGAACTCCTGGCCCACCACCTGAGCCTCAGGCGCCTGCGCCTCGCGGAAGACAAGAGCCGCGCCGCGCCGCTCGCGGGCAAGGGCGGGCTGGCCGCCAGGTTCCGCGCCGGGCTGCCCTTCACCCTCACCCGCGCCCAGGAACGGGTGGTCGGAGAGATCCTCCGCGACCTCGGCGAGGCCCATCCCATGATGCGGCTGGTACAGGGGGACGTAGGTTGCGGCAAGACCGTGGTGGCAGCGCTCGCGGCGCTCGCCTGCATCGAGGCCGGCAGGCACGCAGCACTCATGGCACCGACGGAGCTCCTGGCGGAGCAGCACTACCGCAACTTCCAGCGCTGGTTCGCGCCCCTGGGGCTCGAGCCCGTATGGATCAGCGGCCGCCAGAAGGCCGCCGAGCGCATGGCGGCCCTGGAACTATTGCGAGCGGGGCGGGCTCCGCTCGCCATCGGCACCCACGCGCTGTTCCAGGAGGAAGTGCAGTTCCATTCCCTGGGTCTCGTGATCATCGACGAGCAGCACCGCTTCGGCGTGCACCAACGCCTGGCGCTGCGGGAGAAGGGCGTAGCCGACGGCCTGCACCCGCACCAACTCATCATGACCGCCACCCCCATCCCGCGGACCCTGGCCATGACCGCTTACGCAGACCTCGACGTCTCGTCCATCGACGAGCTGCCGCCTTCCCGCAAGCCGGTGAAGACCGTAGCCATCGCCGAGGCGCGCCGCGCCGAGGTGGTGCAGCGGGTGCACCAGGCCTGCGCCGAAGGCCGTCAGGTGTATTGGGTGTGCCCGCTCATAGAGGAGTCCGAGCTCCTGCAATGCCAGGCGGCGGAAGACACCGCCACCGCCCTCAAGGCCGCGCTGCCCGACCTCGAGGTGGGTCTGCTCCACGGCCGGCTCAAGCCCAAGCAGCGGGATGCGGTCATGTCCGAATTCACCGCCGGGCGTGTACAGCTGCTGGTGGCCACCACAGTGGTGGAGGTGGGGGTGGACGTGCCCAACGCCAGCCTCATGATCATCGAGAACGCCGAACGCCTCGGGCTCTCCCAGCTCCACCAGTTGCGCGGCCGGGTGGGGCGTGGCGCCGCCGAATCGAGCTGCGTGCTGCTCTATCGTCCGCCCCTGTCGTCATCCGCCAAGGCGCGGCTCGATGTGAT
>DASYZF010000245.1:0-7887 GCA_035946515.1 Gammaproteobacteria bacterium
CGAAGCCCATGGCGATCTCGTAGGAGACCATCTGCGCCGCGGAGCGCATGGCACCCAGGAACGCGTACTTGGAGTTGGAGGCCCAACCGGAGAGGATCACGCCGTACACGCCGAAGGACGTGAGCGCCAGGATGTAGAGCAACCCGGCATTGATGTTGGCGAGCACCCAGTCGTTGTTGAAGGGTATCACCGCCCAGGCGGCGAACGCGGTGCCGATGGAGATCACCGGCGCCACCAGGAAGATGAAGATGTTGGCCTTCTCCGGGAGCACGATCTCCTTGAACACCAGCTTGAACACGTCGGCGAAGGGCTGGAACAGCCCCCAGGGTCCGACGCGGTTCGGCCCCATGCGCACCTGCATGAAGCCGATGACACGGCGCTCGGCCAACGTGAGGTAGGCCACGGAGAGGATCAGCGGGATCATGATGGCGATGATGCCCGCCACGGAGCGGATCACGAGCTGCCAGGCCTGGGGCAGCGCGTCCCAGAAGTTCAGCAGGCTGTGCCAGAGGGCATCCATCATGCCTTCTCCAGTTCGACGGCGGCGAACATCGGGCCCAATGCCAGCGTGGCGGCGAGGCCCGCCGGCACCCACACCTCGCCGGCCGCAATGCTGTCATCGAGCTTCACGGGCAGGGTGAGGCGCGCGCCGTCATGCCGCAGGTTGAGCTTGTCGCCGGCGGCGAGCTTCAGGCGCTTGGCGTCCTCCGGCGCGAGGTGGGCGTAACCCGCGTCCGCGTCGGCGGTCTGCTGCAGCGGCGCCGCGCGGCGCACCAGGGCGTCCACGGCATAGAGCGGCGTCTCCGCGGCGCGCAGGAAGCCCTTGGCGGCGGGCGCCGCGGTCACGATGCGGTTGCCGGTGTAGCGGTTGTCCGCGTGCACCTCGCCCACCGTGTCCTTGAGTTCCCTCAGCACTTCCTCGGACGAGACTTGCTCGAAGCCCCTGAGCTCGAACAGGTTGCCGAGCACCCGCAGCACCTTCCAGGCGGGGCGGGCTTCACCCAAGGGCTTCACCACGCCGGTGAAGCTCTGCCAGCGGCCTTCGGCGTTCACGAAGGTACCGGAGGTCTCGCCGTAGGCAGCGGCAGGCAGCAGCACCGAAGCGTACTGGCGCATAGCGTCGCTCACGTAGCTGGTGACGGCTACCACGTGCTTGGCGTCCTTGAGGGCCTTGAGGGCCTGGGCGCCGTCCCAGCAGTCCAGCTCCGGCTCGGAGCCGAGCAGTAGATAAGCGCTGCGCGGAACTTCGAGCATGGCCCGGACGTTGCGGCCCGGCTTGTCCAGGGCTCGGCCACCGACGCTGCGGTGCGGCAGCGCACCCGCGAGCCAGGCACCGGCGCTGTTGGCGCCTTCCGAGAGGTAACCGAGCTTGGCGCCGGTGGCTTCCGCCAGGGCCGCGGCGATGGCGCGGATGTCCGCATAGGCGGGATGCCGCAGGGCGATATGGCCCAGCAACACCGCCTTGCGCTCGCCCTTCGCGAGCTGCTCGGCGATCTTCGTCTGCTCCGCGTCCGGTTTCTGGGCGGCGACAAAATCCTTGAGGTGCGCCGGCACGGGCTTGCCCGTGGCCTTGAGCACCGCCGCGAGCGCGGCCGGGAGTTCCTGGGCCGAAGCCAGGGCATAGGCCGCGACGGCGTGCAAGGCTTCGTAGCGGCGCGGGTTCAAGAACATGATCGCCCCGCCCTTCAGGGCCGCCTTGCGCAGGCGGTGCGCCAGCAGCGGCACTTCCTTGCGGGGGTTGGAGCCGATCAAAAGTGCGGACTCGAGGCTCTCGAGGGCCTGCACCTCATGCCCCAACCAGGGGAACAGGGGCTCGGCCGCATCGTCCCGGAAGTCCGCCTGGCGCAGGCGCACATCAATGTTGGGGATGCCGATGCCGCGGGCGAGCTTCTGCAGCAGGTAGAATTCTTCGACCGTGGCGCTGGGGCTGGCGAGGACGCCGACCGCATCGCCGCCCTTCGCGAGGTTCTCACGCAGGCCGTTGACAGCCGCTTCCAGCGCGGTCTCCCAGTCCGTCTCCTGCCACTTGCCGCCCCTCTTCATCATCGGCTTCAGCAAGCGATCCTCGCTGTCGATGCCGGCGTAGCTGAAGCGGTCGCGATCCGAGAGCCAGGTCTCGTTCAGGGCTTCGTTGATCTTGGGCACGGCGCGCATATAGCGGCCACGCAAGACGTGAGCGTAGACGTTGGACCCCAGGCAGTCGTGGGGCGCCACGGTCTCCACCTGGGTCATCTCCCAGCCGCGGCCGCGGTTGCGGAAGGGCTTGGAGTTGAGCGCGCCCACCGGGCACAGGTCGATGATGTTGCCCGAGAGCTCGTGTTTGACGGCCTTGCCGATGTAGGTGCCGATGCGCAGGTTCTCGCCGCGGCCGGTGCCGCCCATCTCCTGGATGCCGGCGATCTCCTGGCCGAAGCGCACGCAGCGGGTGCAGTGGATGCAGCGCGTCATGTCCGTGGACACGAGCGGGCCGATGTCCTCGTCCTTCACCACGCGCTTCTGCTCGGTGTAGCGCGAGATGTCGCGGCCGTAGCCCATGGCCAGGTCCTGCAGCTCGCACTCGCCGCCCTGGTCGCAGATCGGGCAGTCCAGCGGGTGGTTGATGAGCAGGAACTCCATGGTGGCGCGCTGCGCCGCGATGGCCCGCACCGAGCGGGTGAACACCTTCATGCCCTCCATCACCGGCGTGGCGCAGGCCGGCACCGGCTTGCCCACCTTCTCCTGCTCGACGAGGCACATGCGGCAGTTGGCCGCCACCGACAACTTCTCGTGATAGCAGAAGCGCGGGATGTAGGCGCCCTCGCGGTCCGCGACCTGGATGATCATCTCACCCTTGCGCGCCTTGGCCGGCTTGCCGTCGATCTCGATGTTGACCAGTTCGTCTGCCATGTTGCTTCCGCGTATCCGTCTCAGGCCGCGCGCTTGCGGGCGCCGGGGCCCACCAGGCAGCAGCCGTGGTCGATGTGGTACTGGAACTCGTCGCGGTAATGCTTGATGAAGCTCTGCACCGGCCAGGCAGCGGCGTCGCCGAAGGCACAGATGGTGTGGCCCTCGATCTTCTTGGAGACGTCCACCAGCATGTCCAGATCCTGCTGGCGGCCCTCGCCGTCCTCGATGCGCTTGATGACGCGGTACATCCAGCCCGTGCCCTCGCGGCAGGGCGTGCACTGGCCGCAGGACTCGGAATAATAGAAGCGTGCGATGCGCTCCAGCATCTTGACCATGCAGGTGGTCTCATCCATCACCACCACGGCGCCGGAACCGAGCATGGAGCCGGCGTTCTTGAGCGAGTCGAAGTCCATGGTGCAGCCGAGCATGAGCTCGGCCGGCAGCACCGGCGCGGAAGAACCGCCCGGGATCACGGCTTTGAGCTTGCGCCCCTGCCACACACCACCGGCCAGGGCCAGGAGCTCCTGGAACGGGATGCCGAGCGGCACCTCGAAGTTGCCGGGCTTGGCCACGTGGCCGGAGACCGAGAAGATCTTGGTGCCGCCGTTGTTGGGCTTGCCGAGGTCGGCGAACCACTTGCCGCCGTTCAGGACGATGCTCGGCGCGGAAGCGAAGGTCTCGGTGTTGTTCACCGTGGTCGGGCGGCCGAAGGCCCCGAAGTTCGCCGGGAACGGCGGTTTGAAGCGCGGCTGGCCCTTCTTGCCCTCCAGGGACTCGAGCAGCGCGGTCTCTTCGCCGCAGATATAGGCGCCGGCGCCGAGGTGGTTGTGGAGGTCGAAGTCCACTCCGGAGCCCAGGATGTTCTTGCCCAACAGGCCTTCCTTATAGGCTTCATTGAGCGCCTCCTCCACACGGATGAACGGCTCGTCCATGAACTCGCCGCGCAAGTAGTTGTAACCGGTCTTGCAGCGCATGGCGTAGCCCGCGATGGCCATGCCTTCCACCAGCGCATGCGGGTTGAAGCGCAGGATGTCCCGATCCTTGCAGGTACCGGGCTCGGATTCGTCGGAGTTGCACACCACGTAGGAGGGGCCCGTGGGGTTCTTCGGCATGAAGCTCCATTTCACGCCGGTGGGGAAGCCCGCGCCGCCGCGGCCGCGCAGGCCGGATGCCTTGACCTCCTCCACGATCTGCTCGGGAGTGATCTTCTCCTTGAGGATCTTGCGCCAAGCCTTGTAGCCGTCGACCTTGAGATAGTTCTCATAGGTCCACGGCTCCTTGAACTGCAGCGTGCGGTAGCAGACCTGGTTGAGCTGCGTCATTTCAGTTTCTCCAGGATCTGGTCCACCTTCTCCGCAGTCAGGTTCTCGTGGTAGACGTGGTCCACCATCATCATGGGGGCGCCGGCGCAGGCCGCCAGGCACTCCTCCTCGCACTTCATGTAGAAGCGGCCGTCCTTGGTGCTCTCGCCGGTCTTGATGCCCAGCTTCTTCTCGAGGTGGTCCACAATGCCGTCGGCGCCGCGCAGCATGCAGGAGATGTTGGTGCACACCGAGATGCTGTGGCGACCCACGGGCTTGGTCTCGAACATGGAGTAGAAGCTCGCCACCTCGTAGACCTTGATGGGCTCGAGTTTGAGGTAGGCGGCCACCGCGTCCATAAGCGGCACCGTCAGGTAGCCATTGTTCTCATGCTGTGCCTCGCGCAGGGCGGCGAACACGGCGGAGCGCTGCCGGCCCTCCGGGTATTTCTTGATCCACTCGTCGATGACCTCGCAGGCGTGCTTGGACAGCAGGCCATCTTTGGCTGCGCTCTCGCTCATCAGCGGTCCACCTCTCCGAACACGATGTCCTGGGTGCCGATGATGGCCACCAGGTCCGCCAGCATGTGGCCGCGCACCATCTCGTCGAGGGCGGCCAGGTGCGCGAAGCCCGGGGCGCGGATCTTCACGCGGTAGGGCTTGTTGGCGCCGTCCGACACCATATAGATGCCGAACTCGCCCTTGGGGTGCTCCACCGCCGCGTAGGCCTCGCCCTCGGGCACGCAATAGCCCTCGGTGAAGTACTTGAAGTGGTGGATCAGCGATTCCATGTCGGACTTCGCCTCCTCGCGGGTCGGCGGCGTCACCTTGTGGTTGTCCGGCATCACCGGGCCCGGGTTCTTGCGCAGCCACTCCACGCACTGGGTGACGATGCGGGCCGACTGGCGCATCTCGGCGATGCGCACCAGGTAGCGGTCGTAGCAGTCACCGTTCACGCCCACCGGGATGTCGAAGTCCACCTGGTCGTAGGCCGCGTAGGTCTGCTTCTTGCGCAGGTCCCACTCGATGCCCGAACCGCGCAGCATGGGGCCGGTGAAGCCGAGCTGCAGCGCGCGCTCCGGCGTGACCACGCCGATACCCACGGTGCGCTGCTTCCAGATGCGGTTGTCGGTGAGCAGGGTCTCGTACTCGTCCACGCACTTGGGGAAGCGCGCGGCGAAGTCGCCGATGAAGTCGAGCAGCGAGCCGCCGCGGTTGCGGTTGAGGCGCTTGCTCTCCGCCTTGCTGCGGAAGCGCGACTCGGCGTACTGCGGCATGTGCTCCGGCAGGTCGCGGTACACCCCGCCCGGGCGGTAGTAGGTCGCGTGCATGCGCGCGCCCGACACCGCCTCGTACATGTCCATGATGTCCTCACGCTCGCGGAAGCAATAGAGGAAGACGGTCATGGCGCCGATGTCGAGCCCGTGCGCCCCCAGCCACAGGAGGTGGTTGGTGATGCGGGTGAGCTCGTCGAACATGGTGCGGATATACTGGGCGCGCAACGGCGCCTCGAGGTCCAGCAGCTTCTCGATGGCCATCACATAGGCGTGCTCGTTGCACATCATGGACACGTAGTCGAGACGGTCCATGTAGCCGATGCTCTGGTTGTAGGGCTTGCTCTCCGCCAGCTTCTCGGTGCCGCGGTGCAGGAGGCCGATGTGCGGGTCGGCCTTGGTGATGATCTCGCCGTCCATCTCCAGCACCAAGCGCAGCACGCCGTGGGCCGCGGGATGCTGCGGCCCGAAGTTCATGGTGAAATTCTGGATCTCAGGCATTCTTGGATGCCTCCTTGAAGGCTTCCTCGTAGCGCGGGTCGTGGCGGATGACGCGCGGCACCAGCGTGCGGGGCTCGATGCTCACCGGCTGATACACGACGCGCTGCTTCTCAGGGTCATAGCGCACTTCGACGTTGCCGGAGAGAGGGAAGTCCTTGCGGAACGGATGGCCCACGAAGCCGTAGTCGGTGAGGATGCGGCGCAGGTCCGGATGCCCGTCGAACAGGATGCCGAACATGTCGAAGGTCTCGCGCTCGAACCAGTTGGCGGAGGCCCAGATGCCCGTCAGCGACGGCACCACCGGCGGCTCGCCGCTGCAGAAGGTCTTGAGGCGCAACCGCTCGTTGCGGCTCACGGAGAGCAGGTGGTAGACCACCGCGTAGCGGCGCTCCATGTGCCCCGCCTCATGGGGCTGCTGGCGCTTCACGCCGCGGCTGAAGCCGGTGCGGGTCGCGTTTTCGGTGCGCCACTCGGCCTCGCCGTAGGCGAGATGGTCCACGGCGCAGACGTCGATGAGCTGCTCGAACTTGAGCGCCTTCTCGTCGCGCAGCGCGCGGCAGGTCTCCAGGAGACTGCCCGCCTCCACCTCGTAAGTGAGTTCGCCCACGATGGAGGGCATGGGCTTGAGCGCGTCTTTGAAGCGCGCTTCCACCTGCTCGGCCAGCTTGTCCGGTGCTGCGGTCATGTGCGTCTCGTCAGCGGGCTATGGTATTGGTGCGGCGGATCTTCTTCTGCAGCTGGATGATGCCGTAGAGCAGCTGCTCGGCGCTGGGCGGGCAGCCCGGCACATACACGTCGACGGGCACGATGCGGTCGCAACCGCGCACCACCGCGTAGGAATAATGGTAGTAGCCGCCGCCGTTGGCGCAGGAGCCCATGGAGATCACCCAGCGCGGCTCGGCCATCTGGTCGTAGACCTTGCGCAGCGCCGGCGCCATCTTGTTCACCAGGGTGCCGGCCACGATCATCACGTCGGACTGGCGCGGGCTGGGGCGGAAGATCACGCCGAAGCGGTCGAGGTCGTAGCGCGCCGCGCCGGCGTGCATCATCTCCACCGCACAGCAGGCGAGACCGAAGGTCATGGGCCAGAGCGAGCCGGTGCGCGCCCAGTTCACCAGCGCATCCACGCGCGCGGTGACGAAGCCCTTCTGCTGCACGCCTTCCGTCACTCCCATTCGAGGGCTCCCTTCTTCCACTCATATATGAAGCCGACCACCAGGATGGCGAGGAACAGCAGCATGGCGAGGAAACCGAACATGCCGATGCCGTGCAGCGACACCGCCCAGGGAAAGAGGAAGGCGATCTCGAGGTCGAAGATGATGAACAGGATGGCGACGAGGTAGTAGCGCACGTCGAACTTCATGCGCGTGTCCTCGAAGGGCTCGAAGCCGCACTCGTAGGGCGACTGCTTCTCGGCGTCAGGACGGCGCGAACCGAGGAAGGTGCTGGCGACGAAACCCGCACCGAGCAGCACGCAACCGAACAGCAGGCCGCCGATGAGGAAGATCAGGATCGGGACGTAGTTCGCGAGCATGCGCTCCTTCCTGCGGACGGGACGGCGGCGCCCCTTTGGGTACCGCTCGCCGGGCCTTCAACGGCCCGGCTGGTGCGATTCTGGTGCCGACGAGAGGACTCGAACCTCCACGGATTGCTCCACTACCACCTCAAAGTAGCGTGTCTACCAATTCCACCACGTCGGCGGCTCAGACTTGCAGGGGGATGGCCGTCGACGGCTCCCACAAAGCCCGCAGATTTTAACGTATTGGCGGCATCAAAAGCGATGCCGGGATCGTGTATCAGTGCTTGGTGGCGGCGGCCGGTGACGGGCTGGTGACCGCGGGCTTGGCGGTGTTCACGGCGGGCGCCGCGATCGACTGCTGCTGCGTTACCTTGTCCATCACGCTGCTGGGCGTGGCGCTGGCATGC
>DASYZF010000246.1:0-7378 GCA_035946515.1 Gammaproteobacteria bacterium
GTCCGCCGCCGAAGTGCCCATCATGGACGGCAGCGCCGGCCCCTTCGTGTTCCTGCTGCAGTCCGCCGGCATCGAGGAGCAGAACGCGCACAAGCGCTTCATCCGCATCAAGAACCCGGTGGAGGTGCGTGACGGCGACAAGTGGGCGCGCTTCGAGCCCTTCGACGGCTTCAAGGTCAGCTTCCAGATCGACTTCGACCATCCGGTGTTCAAGAAGCACACCCAGACCGCGACCGTGGACTTCTCCACCACCTCCTTCGTGAAGGAAGTCAGCCGGGCGCGCACCTTCGGGTTCATGCGCGACATCGAGATGCTGCGCCAGAAGCACCTGACGCTCGGCGCTTCGCTCGACAACGCCATCGCGGTGGACGATTACCGCATCCTCAACGAGGACGGCCTGCGCTACGAAGACGAGTTCGTGAAGCACAAGATCCTCGACTCCATCGGCGACCTGTACCTGCTGGGGCACAGCCTGATCGGCGCCTTCAGCGCCTATAAGTCCGGCCACGGCCTCAACAACGCCCTGTTGCGCGCCCTGATCGCGAAGCAGGAGACCTGGGAAGAGGTCACGTTCGACGACGCCGCGGCGGCGCCCATCTCCTATCTGGCGCCGGCGCACGCACTGTAATCAAGGGATAAGTCTCTCAGGGGCGCGGCGGTTTGCCACGGGCGAGGCGCCTCAGGGCCTCGGCCAAGGCGGCGTCTTCGATGCCGCCGGCGGTGCTCTCGAGCAGGCCGCGGGTCTCCTGGGAGAGGGTCTTGGGCGGAGGTTTGGCCGGCACGCCGGGTACCGGTTCCGGCAGCACCTTGAGCCTTAAGCTCCGGCAGGGCTGATCGAGCGCCCCCTGGAGCGCCAGCAGCAAGGGCCGTTGGCGGTAGTGCAGCAGGGTGCTCCAGGCACCGCTGTCCAGGTAGAGGGTGAGCACGCCCTCCTTGAGGTCGGCTCCCAGGCAATGGGGGGCGGCTTCCTCCGGGAGGTGCGGCAGCACCTTGCGTCTCAGGCCCTCCAGCCGGCGGGCTTCGGCCGTGAGCGAAGCGAGATGTGCGTCACGGTCTGCGAGGAATCTGCTCAGGGATGATGGTTGCTTGGCGGCCATGGATGGGCGCTACCGGATGGTCAACCGCGGCGGGCGCGGGAAGAAAACAGGATAGAACGGGGTCGAGATGAAGATCATTGTATTCACCCGCTACGGGCATTCACGCCACTTCAACCTGGCCCATCCCCTCGTCTGGGGCGGCGCGGCTGCTTTAAGCCTGCTGCTCGCCGTGCTGCTCTTCTGGGGCGGATATTACACCGCCCACCATCAGGATGAGGTCGCGGCGGCGGCGGATCCGGTGCAGCGCGCCCTCAAGGCGCAGGCCGAGGAGATCACCAGCGCCAAGCAGAAGAGCCAGGCGGACGTGGATGCGCTCTCCGCCAAGGTGGCGGAACTGCAGGTGCACATCATGCGCCTCGACGCCATGGGCGCCCAGCTCACCAGCATGGCGGGCCTGAAGCACGGCGAGTTCAACTTCAACAAGGCCCCGCCCGAGGGCGGCCCGGAAGTGAAGGCTCCGTTGCAGCACACGACCCTGCCGGACTTCATCGACAACCTCGACCAGCTCTCCGCCGAGGTCAAGGACCGCGAGCAGCAGCTCGGGGTGCTTGAAAACCTCATGCTCAACCGCAATGTACAGCTGGCAGCCCAGCCCGCCGGCCCCCCCGTGATCGGCGGCTACGTCTCTTCGCTGTTCGGTATGCGTACCGATCCCTTCACGGGCGAACTCTCCATGCACCCGGGCATGGACTTCGCGGGGAGCGAAGGCGAGGCGGTGGATGCGGTGGCCGCGGGTGTGGTCACCTGGGCCGGCGACCGCTCCGGCTACGGCAACCTGGTCGAGATCGACCACGGCAACGGTTACGCCACCCGCTACGGACACAACGAGACCATCCTGGTGCACGTCGGCGAGGTGGTGAAGAAAGGCCAGGTGATCGCCCTCATGGGTTCCACCGGCCGCTCCACCGGACCCCACGTGCACTTCGAAGTCCTTTACAATGGGCAGCAGATAGATCCGGCACGCTTCGTGAAGGCCGCCGGGGGATCGCAGGTGGCCGTGCTGTCCAGGAACCTGGATTAGCCGTCCCGTCTTCCGCCCGTGCGGCCGGCGAGGCGGCGGGTGCAGGTCCGGTAACTCTCCCCAGTCAAAGCGTGTCCCGGCGCGTCGCCCGTTGCGCCGGCAGTCGGTCATATGTCCGCGGCCCGCCGCCGGCGGTCCGCGATGGGCGAGGATAGAAGAGTACGCATGATTACGAGCCTGGTACGCAAGATCATCGGCAGCCGCAACGAACGGGCGCTGCGCGGCATGCGCCGCACGGTGGAGCGCATCAACGCGCTCGAGCCCGCCGTGCAGGCGCTCAGCGACGACGCTCTCAAGGCCAAGACCGCCGAGTTCCGCCAGCGCCACGCCGCCGGCGAGTCCCTCGACGCGCTGCTCCCCGAAGCCTTCGCCTGCGTGCGCGAGGCCGCGCGCCGCCACCTCGGCATGCGCCACTTCGACGTGCAGCTCATCGGCGGCATGGTGCTGCACCGCGGCAAGATCGCCGAGATGCGCACCGGCGAGGGCAAGACCCTGGTGGCGACCGCCGCCGCCTACCTCAACGCCATCCCCGGCGAGGGCATGCACGTCATCACCGTGAACGACTACCTGGCGCAGCGCGACGCGAACTGGATGCGCCCGGTGTACGAGTCCCTGGGCTTGACGGTGGGCATCGTGCTCAACGGCCAGGAGCCCGAGGCGAAGCGCGCGGCCTACGCCGCCGACATCGTCTACGGCACCAACAACGAGTTCGGTTTCGACTACCTGCGCGACAACATGGCCTTCCGCCTCGAGGACAAGGTGCAGCGCAGGCTGCACTACGCCATCGTGGACGAGGTGGACTCGATCCTGATCGACGAGGCGCGCACCCCGCTCATCATCTCCGGCGCGGTGGAGGACAACACCGAGCTCTACCGCAAGATCGACGTGCTGATCCCGCGGCTCGCCCGCCAGCAGGAGGAGGACGGGCCCGGCGACTACAGCGTCGACGAGAAGCAGAAGCAGGTGTACCTCACCGAGGACGGGCACCAGCACATCGAAGAGCTCCTGGCCCGCGAGGGCCTGCTCTCCGAGGGCGCCACCCTCTACGACGCCGCCAACATCATGCTGATGCACCATGTGAACGCGGCGCTGCGCGCCCACGCGCTCTACAAGCGCGAGGTGGAGTACATCGTCAAGGACAACGAAGTCATCATCGTGGACGAGTTCACCGGCCGCACCATGCCGGGACGCCGCTGGTCCGACGGCCTGCACCAGGCCATCGAGGCCAAGGAGGGCGTGAAGATCCAGGCCGAGAACCAGACGCTGGCCTCCATCACCTTCCAGAACTACTTCCGCATCTACAAGAAGCTCTCGGGCATGACCGGCACCGCCGACACCGAGGCGAAGGAGTTCCACGAGATCTACGCGCTGGAAGTGCTGGTGATCCCCACCAACAAGCCCATGATCCGCAACGACATGCCCGACCTCGTGTACCTCTCCCAGAAGGAGAAGTTCAAGGCGGTCATCGTCGACATCCAGGACTGCGTCAAGCGCGGCCAGCCGGTGCTGGTGGGTACCGCTTCCATCGAGGCTTCGGAACACCTCTCGGGGCTGCTCAAGAAGCAGGGCATCGGCCACCAGGTGCTGAACGCCAAGCAGCACGCGGCGGAGGCCCAGGTCGTGGCCCAGGCGGGCCGCCCCGGCACCGTCACCATCGCCACCAACATGGCCGGCCGCGGCACCGACATCGTGCTCGGCGGCAGCCTGGAGGCGGAGCTCGCGGCGCTGCCGGCGGAAGCCGACGCGGCCGACCGGGCCCGGCTCAAGGCCGACTGGCAGGGCCGCCACGACGCGGTGCTGAAGTCCGGCGGCCTGCATATCGTCGGCAGCGAGCGGCACGAGTCCCGCCGCATCGACAACCAGTTGCGCGGCCGTTCCGGCCGCCAGGGCGACCCCGGCTCGAGCCGTTTCTACCTGTCGCTGGACGACAACCTGATGCGCATCTTCGCCGGCGACCGGGTGAAGGCCATCATGCAGCGCTTCGGGGTGCAGGACACCGAGGCCATCGAGCACCCCTGGGTCACCAAGGCGGTGGAGAACGCCCAACGCAAGGTCGAGGCCCACAACTTCGACATCCGCAAGTCGCTGTTGGAGTACGACGACGTCGCCAACGACCAGCGCAAGGTCATCTACGAGCAGCGCAGCGAGCTCCTGCAGGCCGCCGACATCTCCGAGACCATCCGCGCCATCATGGCCGACGTGATCAACGGGGTCATCGACGCCTACATCCCGCCCCAGAGCGTGGAGGAACAGTGGAACGTCCCGGGCCTGATGGAGGCCCTGGAGAAGGAGCTCGGCCTCAAGCTGGACGTGAAGGGTTGGCTGGATGCAGACGCCGAGCTCCACGAGGAGCCCCTGCGCCACAAGATCGTGGGCGAGTTCATGGGCGCCTACCAGGCCAAGGAGCGGCAGACCGGCGCCGAGGTCATGCGCCATTTCGAGAAGGCGGTCATGCTCCGCACCCTGGACCTGCTCTGGCGCGAGCACCTGGCCAACATGGATTACCTGCGCCAGGGCATCCACCTGCGCGGCTACGCACAGGTGGATCCGCGCCGCGAATACAAGCGCGATGCCTTCGAGATGTTCTCCGCCATGCTCGAGCGCCTGAAGTACGAGGTGGTGGGCATCCTGGCGAAGGTGCGGGTGCAGACCGAGCAGGACGTGGCGGCCATGGAGGAGCAGCGCCGCCGCACCCGCGCCATGCAGTTCCAGCACGCCGAGGCGCCGAGCGCCACCGCCGATGCTCCGCCGGCTCCGGCCGCCGCCGCTCCGGCGCGCCAGGCGGCTCCCGCCCAGCCGGTGACCCCCTTCGTGCGCGAGGACCGCAAGGTGGGCCGCAACGAGCCTTGCCCCTGCGGCTCCGGACTCAAGTACAAGCAGTGCCACGGACGCCTCGTGTAATCTTTGCAAAAGTCCATCCTGGACTTTTGCATTCGGCGAGTCCGGTACATGCCCGTACTCGCCTCCGCCGCATCAAGCACTTGCGTGCTTGATGCGCGTGCGGTGCATCCCTGCACCGCAGAAGAGGCGCCTCATGCCGAGTTCCTCTAATCCAAGCATCGATGTCGTGGCGGCGGTGCTGCGCGACCGCGCCGGCCGGGTGCTGATCGCGGAGCGCCCGGCCGGCAAGCCGCTCGCCGGTTTCTGGGAGTTCCCCGGCGGCAAGCTGGAGCCGGGCGAGCCCGCCGCGTCGGCCTTGAAGCGCGAGCTTGAGGAAGAGCTCGGCATCGCCGTGGACAGGGCCCACCGCCTGCTGCGCCTCTCCCATGCCTACCCCGAACGCCGCGTGCATCTCGACGTATGGCGCGTGGCGCGCTATTCGGGCACGCCGGCTTCCCACGAGGGTCAGCGGCTCGCCTGGGTACCGCCGGCGGAACTCCTGTCCTGGAAGCTCCTGCCGGCCGACGCGCCCATCGTCGCGGCCCTCGAGCTCCCACCCCTGATGCTGGTGACCCCGGCACCGGGCGATAGGGCGGATTATCTGGCGCGCCTGGAGGCTTCCCTGGAAGCCGGGGTGGACTTCGTGCAGTTCCGGGCGCCGGGCCTCTCGCCCGAGGCCTATGGTTCCCTGGCACGGGACGTCATCGCCGCCTGCCGCCGTCACGGTGCACGGGTGCATCTCAATGCCGCCCCCGAGCTGGCCTTGAGCTTGGGGGCCGATGGCGTGCATCTCAGCCAGGCCGCGCTGGCGAAGCATCCCCCCCGGGACCTGGACCGCCGGCTCGCCCTGGGCGTGTCCTGCCACAGTGCCGAGGAGATCGGCCGCGCTCTCGCCCATGCACCGGAGTACCTCAGCCTGGGGACGGTGCAGGCGAGCACCAGCCATCCCGGGGTGCCGCCCCTCGGCTGGGACGCCTTCCAGGCGCTTGCACACATGAGCCCGGTACCGGTCTATGCCATCGGCGGCCTGGGTTACGGGGAGCTCCCGGAAGCGCAGCGCCGCGGTGCTCACGGCATCGCCGCCATCCGCGGCCTCTGGGGCGGGTTTCAGTCGCCGCCGCTGTCCTGATCGGGGAGGGTCTCCTCGGCGGGGAGGGCGTGCTTCTCCATCAGCCAATCACCGAGGTCGATGAGCCGGCAGCGGTCGCTGCAGAAGGGTTTCCACCGGGAGCTCTCGGTCCACGGCACCGGCTTGCCGCAGTGGGGGCAGGGCACCGTCTCGATCTCAGCCATTCGCTTACTCGGTCGGTGAGCGGCACAGGGGCGCCGCGCATGCGCGGCGCGGGCCTACAGGGATGTAGGCCCCGGGCTTCCGGGGGTGCAGGATCGCACGACCGGAAGTGCCGTGGATTTCATCAAAGCTGGCAGCAGACCAACTTGAAACCGATGTCACGCTTGGTCTGTTGCGGGCGGGCGTTGGCCTCGTGGCGCTCCAGGAAGCGGATGGTCATGCGGTGGCGCCCGGCGCTGATCTCCGGGAACACCCCGCTCGTGACCGGCACCATCACCCGCACCATGGGCGAGAGGGCGTGGGAGTCGAAGTTGCGCTGGAACACCCCCTGCTCGGCCACCTCGCGGCTCGGCAGCGCGCTCTCGCGGGTGAGCGCCATGAGCAGGGCGATGGTGTCCTTGAGGGGCCGCAACTCCGTGAGCCAGCCCTGCAGGTCACGGGCGCGGCGCGGGTAGGGATGGGTGAGCCAGGCATGGTAAAGGGGCAGGTCGAACTGGCAGGTGCCGCCGGGGATGGCGAGGCGGTTCTTGATGGAATTGAGGAACTCGCTCTCCTTGAGCATGGTGCCGAGCGGGCGTCCGTCCCCGTCCATCTCATGGCGCAGGCGGTCGAGGTCGGCCAGCACCGTCTGCAGCCGGGCGCCGTCCACCTCGGGGCTGCCCTTCAGGCGCTGCAGCAGGATGCCGCAGCGCTCCAGCTCCTTCAGCACTTCGGTGCGCACGTCGCCGCGGGTCAGCAGCGAGGCGATCTCCAGGACCGCGTTCACGGCGGCGCGGCTGTCCCAGATGGAGGAGAGGGCGGCGTGGTGGGCGCTCTGTTCCAGCAGGAACTCCAGGCGCAGGAAGGTGCGCACGCGCTCGTTGAGCGGCTGCTCGTAGATCAGCCACTCGGCCGACGCCTGTTCTTCGGCGCGTTGTTCCACGTTCAGCATCGGAGCGCCCGCTTCACGGCAATCTCAGGCCGGGGCGGCGTGGGTCGCCGGCCGCGGCCAATTCCAGATAGAACTTATGGAGGTGGGAGACGTGATGCCGGAGCGTCGCCTCATCGCCTTCGTTCAACAGAATATCATCCGCCGCCTTGAGGCGCGTG
>DASYZF010000247.1:0-2695 GCA_035946515.1 Gammaproteobacteria bacterium
CCGAGGCTCGCGCCGGCGCTCACGGCGGCGGCGGCGGCGGCCAAGGCGTTGGACACGTTGTGACGGCCGGGCAGCGATACCTGGATCTCCGCCTTGCCTGCCGGACACTCCAGGGTGAAGCACCAGTTCCCGCCCGCCCCCTGCTCCAGCACGCCGGAGAGCGGATGGAAGTCCGCGTGGCTGCCGAAACCGAAGGTGACTTGCCGGCGCTGGCCGGCCATCTCGCGCCACAGCGGCGCGTAGGGGTCGTCGGCGTTGATCACCGCGATGCCGTCCGCGGGCAGGCAGGAGAACATGGCGCCCTTCTCCCGCGCCACGCCCGCCACGTCCTTCAGGAACTCGAGGTGCGCAGGACCGGCGTTGGTGACCACCCCGACGCTGGGGCGCGCGAGCTTCACCAGGTATTCGATCTCGCCCGGGTGGTTGGTGCCCATCTCGATCACCGCGTAACGGTCCGAGGCGTCGAGCTCCAGCAGCGTCAGCGGCATGCCGATGTCGTTGTTCATGTTGCCGCGGGTCGCGAGCGTCGCGCCCCGCTGCTTGAGGATGCTGGCGATCATCTCCTTCAGCGTGGTCTTGCCGCTGGACCCCGTGACCCCCACGAGCGGCAGCTCGAAGCGCCGGCGCCAGGCCGCGGCGTAGGCGCCCAGGGCCCGGCGGGAATCCGCCACCAACACCTGCGGCAGCGCGAGCGTGCGCTGCCGTTCCACCAGCGCGCCGGCGGCGCCCAGCTTCTCCGCCTCCGGCAGGAAGTCGTGACCGTCGAAGCGTTCGCCCTTCAGGGCGACGAACAGCTGCCCCGGGCCGAGCTTGCGGCTGTCCTGGGTGACGGCGCCGAACTCCCGGTCCTCGCCCAGGAGCGTGCCGCCGGTGGCGGCTGCGACCTCGGAGAGGCGGCGCAGGCTCACGCGGCGTGCTCCCCGAAGAGTCCCGCCACGGTCTCGCGGTCGCTGTAAGGCAGCTTGCGGTCGCCCACCACCTGTTCGGTCTCGTGGCCCTTGCCGGCCACCAGCACCACGTCGCCCGGGACCGCGGCGTGCACCGCCTGGGCGGTGGCGGCGCGGCGGTCGCGCTGCACTTGCGCCCGGCCAGGTTGGTTCATGCCGGCGAGGATCTCGGCCACGATGGCGTCGCCGTCCTCGTGACGCGGGTTGTCGTCGGTGACCAGGAGGCGGTCCGCCAGGCGTTCGGCGATGGCGCCCATCTCGGGGCGCTTGCGCCGGTCCCGGTCGCCGCCGCAGCCGAACACGCACCAGAGTTCGCCGCGGCAATGGGCCCGGGCGGCGGTGAGCGCCTTCTCCAGGCCGTCGGGGGTATGGGCGTAGTCCACCACCACGAGCGGGTGTTGCTCGCCGCCGCCGAAGCATTCCATGCGGCCCGGCACGGTGCGGGCGCGGCCGAGGGCCCGCAGCGTCTCCTCGAAACGCAGGCCGAGGGCGAGCAGGGCGCCCTGCACCGCCAGGAGGTTGTAAGCGTTGAAGCGGCCCAAGAGCCGCGAGTCCACGTGGCCGCGGCCGAGTTCGCCCGCCACGTCGAAGGTGATGCCGCCGCTGTTGAGGGCGAGCCCGGTGCCCTTGAGCGTGACGCCCACGGGGCTTTCGCGCCCTTCCAGGGTGTAGCCGATGCATTGCACGCCCTCGGGCAGGTCGGCGGCGAGGCGGCGACCGAACGCGTCGTCCAGGTTGATGACCGCCTGCTTCAGGCCCGGCATATCGAACAGGCGGCGTTTGGCGGTCCCGTAGGCCTCCAGGCTGCCGTGGTAGTCCAGATGGTCGTGGCTGAGGTTGGTGAACACCGCCACCGCGAAGTGCACGCCGTTCGCCCGCCCCTGGTCCAGGGCATGGCTCGAGACTTCCATGCTGGCGTGTCTGAGCCCCTGGTCCCGGAAGCGCGCGAACCAGGCCTGCAGGCTCACCGCATCCGGCGTGGTGTGGGTGGGGGTCTCCAGCTTGCCGTAGGGCCCAAAGCCCACGGTGCCGAGCACGCCGCAGGCCTTGCCCGCCTCCGTGAGGGACTGGGCGGTGATGAGGCTCACGGAGGTCTTGCCGTTGGTGCCCGTCACCCCCACCACCTTCTGGCCGGCGGTGGGATCCGCGTAGAAACGCGCCGCGATGGGACCCGCTTTCCGGGCGAGGTCGGGGACCGCGGCCGACGGCAGGTCGGAATGCAGCGGCAGGTACTCATCGGCGCCGGCCGGATCATAGGCTACCGCCACCGCGCCGCGGGCACAGGCGTCGGTCAGGTGCCTGAGCCCGTGATGGTCGTGACCCCGGCAGGCGAGAAACAGGTAACCGGGGCGCACGCCGCGGCTGTCCAGCGCCAGCCCGTGGATATAAGTGCCGGCCGGCACCCGACCCTCTCCTGCCAGCAACTCGGAGAGTTCGATGCCGTCGATGGCCTTGCTCTTCGCCATCATGACGAGTTCCCCATGCGGATGAGGTAGGCGGTGGAGGGCAGGCTCGAGAGGTCGTCGGGGGTGATGTTGAGCAGGCGCAGCGCGCCGCGCATCACTTCCGCGAACACCGGCGCCGAGACCTTGGCCGCCAGGTATTGGCCGTTGCTCGGCTGGTTGATGACCACCACCGCCACCAGGCGCGGATCCGTGGCCGGCACCATGCCGGCGAAGGTCGAGTTGTAGGCCGTGGCCGAGTAGCCGCCGTTGACGGCCACGTGCGCCGTGCCGGTCTTGCCCGCC
>DASYZF010000248.1:0-2538 GCA_035946515.1 Gammaproteobacteria bacterium
CTGAGCGCCCTCGGCTACCAGCCCGTGGGCAAGGACTTCCCGGTGTTCCTGCACCCCGAGACCCATGAGGAATATGCCCTCGCCCGCACCGAGCGCAAGACGGGCCGCGGCTACCACGGCTTCGAGTTCATGAGCGCCCCCGGCGTGACGCTCGAACAGGATCTGCAGCGCCGGGACCTCACTCTCAACGCCATCGCCGAGGACACCGACGGCAGGCTCATCGACCCCTACGGCGGCGAGCGTGACCTCAAGGCGCGCCGGCTGCGCCACATCTCCCCGGCTTTCTCCGAGGATCCGGTGCGGGTGCTGCGGGTGGCCCGCTTCGCGGCCCGCTTCGCGCCGCTCGGCTTCGAGGTGGCGCCCGAGACCCTGGCGCTCATGCGGGGCATGAGCGAGGACGGCGAGGTGGATCACCTGGTGCCGGAACGGGTGTGGCAGGAGACGGTGAAGGCGCTCGCCTGCGAACGGCCTTCCGTCTATTTCGAGACGCTGCGGGCCTGCGGCGCGCTGAAGAAAGTGTTCCCGGAGCTGGAGCGGCTCTACGGGGTGGCCCAACCCGCCAAGTGGCACCCGGAGATCGACACCGGGGTGCACGTGATGATGGTGCTGGACCAGGCGGCGCGGCTCAGCCCCGACCTCACGGTGCGCTACGCGGCGCTGACCCACGACCTGGGCAAGGGCACCACGCCCAAGGACATCCTGCCCCACCACTACGGCCACGAGGAGCGTAGCGTGAAGCTGGTGGAGGAGCTCTGCGCCCGGCTCAAGACGCCGCGGGAGTTCAAGGAGCTGGCCCTGGTGGTGGCCAAGCACCACGGACTGGTGCACAAGGCGGAGGAGATCCGCTCCGACACGCTGCTGAAGCTCCTGGAGAACGTGGACGCCTTCCGCCGCCCGGAGCGCTTCGAGCTCTTCCTCACCGCCTGCGAGGCGGACCACCGGGGCCGCACGGGCCTCGAGGACACGCCCTTCCCCCAGGCCGATTACCTGCGCCGCGCCTTCGCGGCCGCCCGGGCCGTGACCACGGGACCGCTGGACACGGCGAAGCTCTCGGGGGCGGAAATCGGCGCGGAGCTGAAGAAGAAGAGATTGGAAGCGGTGCGGGCCGTGACCGGTCGCGAGTAAACCACTTCAAAAGCGTGACGAGCGCAGGCAGAGCGAGGCGCGGGAGGGTGCACTATACATAGCGCACGCTTCGCCAAGGATGGCGAAGCTGGTTGGCGCACCAGGGATGGGGACCACTCGCCGCTCCCGCACGTCCATGTGCTCCACGGCACGTACGCATCCTGCTACAGACGAAGTTATGCCAAGCGCAGTAGCTTTTGAAGCGGTTTAAAGAGTGTGGGCGAGATCGCGCAAGGCGAACCCGCCGAGCGCCTGCTCCAAGTCCTTGCTGAAACCGATGACCTTGAAGCGCTCGCCCATCTCGTCCGGCAGGGTGAGCAGCTTCACCTGCTGGGCCGCCTGCAGGCTCGCCATGGCTTCCTCGCTGATGCCGTGGGCCAGCAGGAAATGGGCCTGGGTGGTGTAGCCCGCGAGCTCGAGGCCGGCGGCGGTGCCCGCCTCGGCCACGGCGCTGAAATCCACGTGGGCGGTGATGTCCTGCAGGCCCGGATACAGGAAGGGGTCGCCGTGGGCCCGCTGGCGGTAATGGCACATCAGGGTGCCCATGCGCCGCTCCGGGTGATAGAAGGCCGCCCGCGGGTAGCCGTAATCCAGGAACAGGACGGCACCGCGCTTCAATGAGGCGGCGAAGCTCTGGAACAGCGCCGGCAGCACGGTGCAGATCTCGGAGGCGTAGCCGTGAGCGAGCGGCACCTTCAAGGTCTTGTCCAACTCCGCGAGCGCCGCGGCGAGCTCGCGCTTAGGTTCGCCGAGCGTCCAGGCAAAACCCTCCCCCTTCCCTATGACGCCATACTCCTCATAACCCTTGCCCCCCTTGCGGAAGCGCGCCACCGGTAGCGCGTCCAGCACTTCGTTGCCCAGCATCACGCCCACGAAGCGTTGCGGCAGGGTGTCGAGCCAGCGCACCCGCGACAGGAGCTCCGGCACCCGCGCCGCGAGGCACTCCTGTTGTCGGGCCCTCAGGTCCGCGCTCACTTCCAGGATCAGGTATTCCTTGGGCAGCCGCTCGAGCTGCTGGAGTTCCAGCAACATGTCCGCCGCCATGACGCCGGAGCCGGCCCCGAGCTCCAAGAGGCCGCCGCCGTCGAGGGCCTTCAGCACCTCGGCGCACTGGCGTGCCACGCAGCGGGAGAAGAGCGGCGAGAGTTCCGGCGCGGTGACGAAGTCTCCGGCGGCGCCGAACTTGCGGGCACCGGCGCTGTAATAGCCCAGGCCCGGAGCGTACAAGGCGAGCTCCATGTAGCGGGCGAAGGGCAGGCTCCCGCCCGCGGCGCGGATCGCTTCCTGGATGTGCGCCGTCACGCGGCGGCTGTGCTCCAGCGCGTCGGCGTCGGGGACCGGCAGTTCCTGCAGGGCTTGGCTGATGGGCAGCACGGATTTCTGCTTTAATGAGCGGGGGCGAAACCCGCGGGA
>DASYZF010000249.1:0-1762 GCA_035946515.1 Gammaproteobacteria bacterium
CGGCATCCGTTGTGCGGGATGGGCGTCACGTCCGAGATGTTCGCGATCTTGAAACCGATGTTGTGCAGCGAGCGCACCGCGGACTCGCGGCCGGGGCCGGGGCCCTTCACCTGCACTTCCAGATTCTTGACGCCGTATTCCTGGGCCGCGATGCCGGCCTTCTCCGCCGCCACCTGCGCCGCGAACGGCGTGGACTTACGGGAACCACGGAAACCGGAGCCGCCCGAAGTCGCCCAGCAGAGCACGTTGCCCTGGCGGTCGGTGATGGTGATGATCGTGTTGTTGAACGACGCGTGCACGTGGGCGATGGCGTCCACCACCGTCTTCTTCGCGCGCTTCACGCGCGGCGCGGCGGCCGGTGCAGCGCCGGGGGCGGCTGCGCCTTCGGGTGCCGGGGCGGCGGGGCTCTGCGTCTTCTCGTCAGCCATGTCGTGTGTCCTGCTGTATATCGGGGTTCGTCAGTCGTTTATCAAGCCGTCGGAGCGGGCTTCGAGATCATCGGGCCGGCCTGCTTGCGGCGACCCTTGCGGGTACGCGCGTTGGTGCGAGTGCGCTGGCCGCGCACCGGCATGCCGCGGCGATGCCGCAGGCCGCGGTAGCAGCCCAAGTCCATCAGGCGCTTGATGCTCATGGACACCTCGCGGCGCAGGTCGCCCTCCACCGTGAAGCGCGCCACCTGGGTGCGCAGCGCCTCGACCTCGGCGTCGGTGAGGTCCTTCACTTTGGTCTCGGGCTTCACGCTCGCGGCATCGCAAATCCACTTGGCGCGGTTGCGGCCGATGCCAAAGATGCTCTGCAGACCGATCACGGTGTGCTTATTAGCCGGGATGTTGATACCAGCGATACGGGCCATGTGCCTTTCCTCGAACACCCCCGCAAAAGGCGCGGGGAAAACGGGTAATTTTGCCTAAAATCCTTAATTAAATCAATGCCTAACCTGGGCTTTTAGCCCTGGCGCTGCTTGTGGCGGGCATCCGAGCAGATCACCCGCACCACGCCGCCACGCCGCACGATCTTACAGTTACGGCAGATCTTCTTCACCGATGCACGTACTTTCATCTCACCACTCCCGCGGCAGGCCTCAAGGCCGCCGCCTCAAAAAACCCTTAGAAATCAGCGGATCGAGCCCGCCCCGCCATAACCCTTGAGGTTGGCCTTGCGCAGCAGGCCCTCGTACTGGTGGGACATCATGTGGGCCTGCAGCTGGGCCATGAAATCCATCACCACCACCACGTCGATCAAGAGCGAGGTGCCGCCGAAGTAGAACGGCACGTTCCAATACACGATCAGGATCTCGGGCAGCAGGCACACGCCGGTCACGTACAGGGCGCCCCACAGGGTCAGCTTGGTGAGCACCGTGTCGATATAGGCGGCGGTCTGCTGGCCGGGGCGGATACCGGGGATGAAGGCACCCGACTTCTTCAGGTTCTCGGCGGTCTCTTTCGAGTTGAACACCAGCGAGGTGTAGAAGAAGCAGAAGAACAGGATCAGGGCCGCATAGACCACGTCATAGACCAGCGCGCCTGGGGACATCACCGCCGCGAACTTCTGCAGCGAGTCGACCACGATCTGGCCGAACTTGGTGGACGGATGCGAGCTGCTGAACCAGTTGCCCAGCGTCGCCGGGAACAGGATGATCGAGGACGCGAAGATCGGCGGGATCACGCCGGACATGTTCATCTTGAGCGGCAGGTGGCTCGACTGGGCGGCGTACATGCGCCGGCCCTGCTGCCGCTTGGCGTAGTTCACCGTGATGCGGCGC
>DASYZF010000250.1:0-2820 GCA_035946515.1 Gammaproteobacteria bacterium
CTCCAAGCGCCATGAGCTCCTGCAGAAGATGCTGCCCATGTGGCGCTACATGAACCGCAAGCTCGACAGCCTGGAGAAGCTGTTCACGGGGCTCGGGGAGCGCACCCAGAAGATCGACAACCAGATCGCGCGACTCGAGAACATCATCGCCGGCACCGACGAGGTGGAAGAGACGCTGAAGTCGTCGGCGGTGACCCAGTTCTTCGTGGCCGGGTTGCTGCTCGCCGTGACCGTGGTGGGCGGTATCATCAACTTCAACCTCATCGCCATGCCGATGTCCGAGATGGTGGGCGGCGCGAGTTACATCGGGCCCTTCAAGGCCTCCGATGTGGCGGCGCTGATGCTGCTGGCGATGGAGATCTCGGTGGGCGTGTTCCTCATGGACGCGCTGCGCTTCACCCACCTGTTCCCGGCCATCGGCACCACGGAGGAGAAGAACCGCCGCCGGGTGATGGTGCTGATGCTGTTGTTCCTCACGGTGCTGGCCTGCATCGAGGCGAGCCTGGGGTTCATGCGCAACATCCTGGCCGCCGACAAGGAAGCGCTCATCCAGCAGCTCGCCGGCGGCACGGTCGCCACCAGTGCCGCCTTTCAGTACCGCTGGCTGCCGTCCCTGGCGCAGATGGTGCTGGGCTTCATCCTGCCCTTCCTGCTGGCCTGGGCCGCGATCCCGCTGGAAATGTTCGTGCACGCCGGGCGCATCGTCGGCGGGCTGTTCTCGGCCGCGGCGCTGCGCGGCACGGCTTTCGGCTTGCGCTTCATCGGCAACCTGTTCGATTCCGTGGGCAAGCTGCTGGTGACGTTCTACGACGCCTTGGTCTCCCCCATGCTTCTGGGCGAGCGGGCGGTCAAGAACTTCCGTGCCAGCCACGCCCAGAGCCACAAGAAGGCCGCCTGAGGTGACCGCCATGAGATACCTGTCTGCCGCCTTGCTCGCCTGCCTCCTGACCACCGGCTGCACGGAAGTGGGTGGCGCCCACGCCAAGGCCGTGTACGTGCTGCTGGACGTGTCCGGCAGCTACAACGAGAAGCTGGATGCCGCCAACCCGGTGATCAACTACCTACTGGGGACGCTCAACAGCGGTGATTCCCTGACGGTGGCGAAGATAGACAGCGCCAGCTTCACGGAGAAGGACGTGGTCAGCAAGATCACCTTCGACGACCGGCCTTCCGTCGCCAATGAGCAGAAGCGCGCGCTCCGGGCGCACCTGGATGAGTTCTTCAAGGATCGCAAGCCCAGCATGCGCACCGACGTGAGCGGTGCGCTCATGCAGGCCGGCCAGGAGCTGGACGAGAGCAACGCCGGGCACCGGTATATCCTAGTGTTCTCGGACCTGGAGCAGGATCTGCCCAAGGGCTATGTGCGCAAATCGAAGTTGCCGCTGCAGGGAGACGAGGTGGTGGCAGTGGACGTGACCAAGCTCAAGAGCGACAACGTGGATCCGCAGAACTACGTGGACCGGCTCGCCTATTGGAAGAAGATGGTGACCGAGGACGGCGGCAAGTGGCAGGTGGTCAATGACATGGACCACTTGGACCGAGTGATCGATTGATCACTCGGTGAAACTCGCAATAATCAGATTTCGTCGTCCCTGACTGGTTCCGGCCCCTCCCAGGGGCCGGGTTACTTTTGGGTCCCCAAAAGTAACCAAAAGCGCTCTCCAGGAGCACGGGGCGCCGAAGCGGTGCCTGCCCTGTGTCTCCGCGCGGGATTGTCATGCTGACTGCGCCCCTTCGGGCTGACTTTGCTCGCTCCGGTGCCGGCGCGTGCTACGGGGTGATAACTACTGAACATTACCACCCACGCCGGGTGGCGGCGTCTGCTGTTCCCAGTCCTCGGGCTTCAGGTGCTCGGATTCGTTCAGCACGTACCAGTAGTAGTAGACGTAATAACCCACGAGGATGAAGAAGATGATCCGCGTCAGCGGGTTGCTGGAGATGGCGCTGAAACCGCCGAAGTCCCAGGGCGAGACGCCGCCCGGGTCCACGCCGAACCCCGAGAACGCGGAATGGGATACCCACAGGATCTTATAGAGGAGACGGCCCAGGAACAGTGCCGTGACCACCATGCCGGTGTAGCTGTGGGGGATGTAGTAGAGGGTGCCGTCCTGTTTCTCGAAGCGGGTGTGCTTGGCGGCCCAGAGGGCGAGGCTGACGCCGATGCCGAGACCCACGACGGTGGCCAGCGCCCGCAGCGGCGAGAAGAGGGCGGGCAGGAACAGCAGCAGGCCGAGGATACTGAACACCCAGAGCCGGAACTTGAGCCGCTTACGCCCCAGCTTCTGGCGGCCGAAGTTGCGCCGGAAACGGCGGTAGATCAAGAACAGTAGGAAGCCGAAGCTTATGGCGCTGCCGAGCAGGTGATCCAGGCCGAGATCCATGTCCGTGTCCCTTTCTTGAAGCTCAGGCCTGTTCTGGCAAGAGCAGCAGGTTAACCCCTTCCGGCGTGGCCAGGCGCAGGACTTCCTTGTCTTTTTGTAATGCCAGGCCGCGCATTTCGAAGAGCGCGGCGGTCTCCCCGAGGTCCGGGTTGGCGAACACCAGGGTGGGGCGGGCGTTGCGACCGGCCCGCTGCAGCCCCAGGTTGATGCCGCCCCAGGAAGCCTGGGGATAGCCGCCGTCCTCGGCCGGGGTCACGATGAGCCCCAGGGCCTCCCAGAAGCGCGCGCTGGCTTCCGGGTCGTAGACGGGGATGCGGTATTCCAGGAAATAACCGCAGAGGGAAGCCTGGGCTTCGGAGCCGTGCAGCGGCGAGAAGGTGCGCGCTTCCAGCAGCGTCACCAGGGTGCCGTCCGGATCCTCGAAGCCCGCGTGGTTGAA
>DASYZF010000251.1:0-23188 GCA_035946515.1 Gammaproteobacteria bacterium
GCACCGATCTCTCGGCTTACTCACAGACCAAACTCAACGCAGTCGCCAGACAGTTGAACGAGCGCCCGAGGAAGACGCTAAACTTCGAAACGCCCGCTGAGCGATTTGGCCAATGCGTTGCATCGACTGGTTGAAATCGCAACCCAAAGCAGCACTTCAGTTAGACCCGAATAACGAGATTAGCCGGGTTCGTACCTCTGCGGTTCGACCCCGAATAGATAATTCCCATAATACTCGGAGGCCCTCGTTTTCGGATCTGACTCAAAATCGATATACGGTTTCGAACAATGAGGGCAACGGAACGGGTTCAGGTAGCGATAATCAGATCCATCAGGCGCCTTAGGCAACTTTGCCTCGAGCGCCTTCAATTGATCTGGATTGGGCTCATGCAGTGCCCCGGGACTCCCCGCTATGCGGTCGCTTAGGACTAACGTGTATTTGCCTGAGCCAGAATAGAAATATCCAGAGTTGCTAAAACCGCAGTGAAAGGAGTGGATCAGAAACGATTTTCCACAGGAGTCACATTCGCACGACAGCAAAACATTGCCAGGCGTTACCGTTCCAGTGAAGTGTAGTCCCCGGCGAAATAGCCCCCTGCCGTGTAATTCTTCATTTGTGCCCTTTGCCCCAGGCAAAAGAATGGGCTGAAACCGGACGCCGATGGATCCCTCTTTTAGAAAATCGCTAGGCTGGTAAGCCTCGGATTCCGTAATGACGCAGTCTATCTGACAGGCATAGCTGGCATGAACCCGTACCGAGAAATGAGCCCATCCCGCCAAGGAATCAAGATGGTGGTCATGCGACACCCCCTTTTCATCTTTAAACGTGACAAGGCTACCGTTTGCTACTCTCTTGGAGAACGTCTTCTCGCAGGGGATATTTTCATGCCCAATTGTGCATACTTCCTGTCCGTCGATACGCACACTTAGAACAAACTCTGACAAGCCGGTCTCCCTATTAAAATGTTCAATGTATATACCCGGAAAGATGTCTCTGCCAACTTCCGCTATTGGCCGGAAGCAGTCCCACAAACGTTCTCGTCGAGATTTTACCCCTTGATCGTCTGCTCTCGACCCATAGCGGCACTTCGGACTAGATCCAAGTAACGGCCGTTAGGGTGTCTAACGCCCTGGCAAAGTCCAATTACTTAACAATTAATCGGGACAATCCAGAATCCAGATTTGCGCACAAATCTTACATCGGTACTTGGATAAGTAATGCCGTCAATAGTCATCATCGGCACGGTGTATGTAAATTCGTCCGGCAATTGGGAATGAATAATTAGTACGTAGTCATACCCCGCAAATTTACTTCCATCCACCGTGTCTGTGTCGATGGTGTGCCGTGGGGATGAGTTGGTGTATGGCAGATTGTAAGCGTAGCTCTCGATCGTTACTTGAGCGTCTCCGCCATTAGGTAAGGTTATCTGTGCATCATGCCAATTAACCGAGCCGCTATCCGTCGGCAATAAACCAAGTTGTAGGTCTATCGAAAAATCATGATCTGTATGCGGCTTAAATCTTGAGTAAACAAAGAGTTTACGGTCTCCCCGTGTGAATTCTATATTGCTGATTGGCCCTGAATGGCACATCCCACGAAATGGCATACCGCTATCTGCATTGGGCTCGTAATACGATACGGCATAAGGTGCGCATCCACTCAGCAACATTGGGAAAGCTACACCCACTGCAATCCATTTCATCATAGTGGTCCTGCCTTGGAGTTTTATTCAAAGAGGTATGGCCGCTTCTGGCCGGAAGCAGACTTCCATACTTTACCTTCGCGATTCTACCTCTTGGTGGTCAGCTTCCAACCCAAAGCGGAACTTTACATTAGACTTAAATGACCAATGTTCAAGTACCCACTAAAGGGAACCAACCACTGTCCCCACCCTAAACTGGCATAACACTGATCGCCTTTATTCGCTGCAGAAAATTCTCCGTGAGTATGTCGGATTTATCCATGTCCTGCGCCAGAAGCCTTTGAAACTCTGAGTCGGCTATTACCTTCTCTAGCCAAGGCGACTTAAGCGGTTGCATCTGTACTAGCTTGAGCAGGGCCTGAGCGGCTTTGGCAGATCGCGCGACACTCCCAGCGGGGCCAGTTGCTGAATGACGCTGAAGCGCGGTCATACTCATTAGCGCGGAAGTATCTACTTGGCACCCTGCCTCAAGCCTCGTACGTGCGTCTTCAAGGAAGTTCGGATCGACGACTGAAAGCGCAGCGCCAATTTGCGGAGTAACCCAACTGCCGGAATCAATTCTGTGCCATAGGAGCTTCACAGTATCCACGTCGTAACCCACTATCATCGTTGCCACCGCCGCAACCAAGTGCGGACGCTAGTTTGGATCATTTAATAAGCGGCGGATTTCTGCGCGAGGATCACCTGACTTTCGACAACAATCGCGAACAAGCCTGTACGATTGCAGTCCTTGCTCGCCACGCAGACTCATAAGAGAAAGATAGCTGTGTGCAGTCTCGAAGACCGGATTGAACACGCCAAAATCGAGCGTCATATCTTCCCCTTAACGAAGCTACAAAAGTCTTCTTGTCGTGGTTTCTCCCAGGGCAATACCCGAGAAGTAACCACAAATGTTGTAGTTCTTAGGCCGTCTCTGGCGGAAAGCCCCATCTCAGGCGCCTAAGCTGTTCAATTAAATGTGCCTACCAAAATTTCCATGGTGATTTGACTGCGGACTGTGGCGCCCTGTTATTCGACGTATTAGTTGCATACAGTATTGCGTTAATAATCAACAAATACAGTTCTTCGGAGAGGCCGTCGTATATTGTCTTTTCCTCCCCTGTGAATCCCAAGTCGTTCCATGAACCCATACCTCCAAAAACCCAAGCTGCCTGCGCTGCGCCCAACAATTGACGCGCGTCCAAGGACAAAGCATGTTTGGGCACGATTCCGGGATAGCCAACTCCATCAAGAGGTGAATCAGAATCGAGACTCAAAAGAGCCGTTTCAAAGAACTTCGGGAAAGCTTCTATTTTATTCTTCCGGCAAAACCCGAGAATTGCGCCCAGATTTCTCTTTAACGTCGCCTTTAATGCTGCCGGATCCAATGCAGAAAAAGAGCGGGTAGATTCGCTAGCTGCAACCCGGCGATATGCTACTAGCCAGACTTTCTTATCAGGATCGTCTTTATTTCCAACAATCCAATTCGCTTCCCAGAAGTCTGAACCTTGGGGGCCGATTGCTTCGATTAGCCATTTACCACCTCCTCCCACGAATCCAGCGAGCATTCGATCCGGAACATCAGTTCTACCAGATTTAAAATAGCTGATACGTAAGGTCTTGTATTTTTCTTTCGCCAGATGTGAAAACCAAGTAATTGGGTCGTTTGAATAGGGGATGGGCACGCACTTCTTCTTGTCTTGAACAAGATCGATAAACGAAACCATCTTGCAGAACTTAAACGTACTATTTGAAGGATAAAAGTCCGAAACGAGACTATCCCCGCCATTGGAAAGATACTGGTTGCCGTAAGTGACAAGTGAAACGACCTGAGCAACAGTGCCCTGCATACCCATCCCTTTTTTGAATTCAAATTCTAATACCAGGGCCGCTTCTGGCCGCATTCAGCATCTCAAGCAGCGCTTCGTTGATTGTACCGCGTGGCACTCTGCTCGCGACCCTTAGCTGTCCTTCAGGTCAACCCGATAGCGCGGATTCAGTCATGTATTATGAAGTCATACAAGCGCACCCTAGGCAGTGGCACGCACCTCAGGAGATGAGTGCGGAGTGTTCACACTTGCGCGGTATAACGCGATCGCAAGATCTACTGCGTTATTCCCTTCCAAAATCGTTCTCCGCGCTCTGTTGGAACGCGCTCGCCACATTTTGCCCACATTTTTCATCCAGCACCCCCAGTTCATAGAAGAAGCGGGCACCACTATCTGCGCTCCATTGCGGAAAAGGATCTGCATCTTTCACAATCTTCGATCCGCCAACGCAAGTAGATGCAACTCGCATTAGACTGGAGTCGGGTGGGGATATATCAACACTAGCTAGAAGCAGCAGCGCGTGCCCATTCTGCCAAAGCACGAGCCTGGGCGACACGATTATCAACGCTGCATGGTGTGGCAAAGCAACGAAAGTGTGCTCCAAGGCATCTCGTTCCCTCGCATTGGCATAGGACTGCACGCTAACTCCTGCCGTCTCAACGCCAATTTTGTACAGTTCGCTCCGGATCGCTTCGATCAGCTTCGACTGGGTGTTTTCCACAGTGAGTTCTGATGCGAGGGGCTGCGCCGCAGCAGGAAGCTGAGAGCCGGGCCCAGACTGCGGTATGTCTTTCATGACCGCACCTAGAGTGCGATCCCCTGCAAATGGGTACGGTTGCAGCAGATGTTCGTAGACGAGGACCAATACCTGCGCTTCACGCCCGGATGGTGCGGCTCGGGATTGACGTAGCGAATTGGGTCCGGGGGCCATCGCATCATCGGCCATAGACGGCAACATCGCTACGGTCAGCAATAGACCAAACAGGTACCGAAGCATTTTAGTAACCCCTGATTCGCGTCTGCATATGGCCGACTCAGACTCTACTTCTTGTACTTCCTTATCTGTCCAGTCGCAGCTGATCAGGGTCACCGTTAAACCAAATCTCATGAACGCAACCATGCTGGTCATGATAGGGAACCGAAAAGTACAGTTTGAACTTTCTATCCTTAAAGGAATAAACATATACGAGAGGTCGTTCCCGATTGTCCACGTCATCGACAGCGGCCCCCGGGATTCCCCATTCCTTTCGGAAGTGCGCAGCTACGTCTCCGATTGGAAGACAAATATCATCCCTTATAGTCAAGTCAGTGATACCTCTGTTCGCCAAATTGGTATCAGCAGGGTGCCTATATTCCACTTCCTTCAAGGGACTATTCCTGGGAATACCGTGCTCTTGATCTGCCATCGCAAAACTATGCCAGGAATCTGTAGTAAAACTAACTCCGGTAGCTTGTTCAATTCCCGCAAGAGAGAATGGATCCTTCGCAGCCAACGCAGCCACCATACTAAGCAACTTCTCTGATTCAGCATTCAGCCGATCAACCGATAGCGCGTCCTTGGCAACGAGAACGCCCAAAACGCAAAGGGTCCAGGCTATCCGCTTCATCGGATCCGAGAAATGAAACATTGTGACCTCCTTACCCCTTCCTAGGTCAGCTCCTGGCCGCATTCAGCACCTCAAGAGGCGCTTCGTCGATTGTACCTCGCGGCTCTCTGCTCGCGACCCAAAGCGGTCATTCAACTTTAGTTTTATTAGTAGGCGATTTCTTGAATTCTCGAACGTAACTCGCAATTTTATAAAGGTGTTCCCGAAGTTCATTATCTTCAAATCCGTCTAGCTCACGGGCAGCGATTCTCCCCAAACCTATATGCTCCAAGCCATCGGTCTCGGATGTTTTTCCCTCTTCTAAATCAATCAAATATTTCAATTGCCGTATAACTACATCGAATGGCAAAAATGTTGGATTAGAAGCAAGGTGGTCTTGGCTTCTCTTAAGAGCATCCTTCATCATTTCAAGGTTCGTCATAATTTAAGGATCCAACATCTTTTCATGTATCTAAGATTAGGGTGGAGAATGCTCCATCACAGCTGAATATTGAACGTCCACTTCTGGCCGTAAGCAGCCCTTAGGGTTACTTCAGATGACCAACAGTCGTATTAGATTGTTGGTCGCGCTTATATTCGGATCTATCAAGCTGCTGTTATGAGTGGTGAAAATCGCTAATGGCACTGTTTTCTCCCGTTTAAAATCAAAATGTGGAGAATTCGTAGCTGTGAGGCTGGAACCCCACTAGGGACAAGGATTACCCTAATCGCACACTTTGAGGGGGCCTTCAAACCTGTGGGGGATGTCTTGCCGCCAGATCGCCAGCAGGAACTCCGGAGCTGGGTCGCTGCCGCGTTGGGCGACCCGGCACCGTCGCTGGAGCCGGCGTCCGCGGACGCCAGGTTCCGGAGCTATTTTCGCACGACTGCCGCCGGACGTTCATATGTCGTCATGGACGCACCGCCGCCCCAGATGGACTGCCGGCCCTACCTCCGTGTGGCCGGCCTCCTCAAGGAAGCGGGGTTGCATGTGCCCGAGATATTCGCCCAGGACCTGGGCCGCGGTTTCCTGCTCCTGGAGGATCTGGGCCGCCGCACGTACCTGGACGTGCTCGACGCGGGCAATGCCGACCGGCTGTTTTCGGACGCCATCTCCGCCCTGATCCTCTGGCAGCGGGCCACGCGTCCCGGCACCCTGCCGCCCTTCGATCGGGCCTTCCTGCACCGGGAGCTCATGCTCTTCCCGGAGTGGTATGTAACGCGTCATCTCAAGCTCGAGTTGACGGCCATGGACGGCATGGCGCTGCAGGACGCGTTCAAGTTGCTGGAGGACTCGGCCCTGGCCCAGCCGCAGGTGTACATGCACCGCGACTACATGCCCCGCAACCTGATGGTGAGCGCGCCCAACCCCGGGGTGTTAGATTTCCAGGATGCGGTGATGGGGCCGGTGAGCTACGACATCACCAGCCTGTTCCGGGACGCCTTCCTCTCCTGGCCCGAGGAGCGGGTGCGGGGGTGGCGCCACAAGTACTGGGACCTGGGCAGGCACGTGGGCCTGCCGCTGCCGGCGGATCCCAAGGAGTTCGCCCGCGCTTCCGACTGGATGGGCATGCAGCGCCACTTCAAGGTCCTGGGCCTGTTCGCACGCCTCCACTACCGGGACGGCAAGCCCCAGTACCTGCAGGACGCTCCCCGCTTCCTGGGCTACCTTAGGGAGGTGGGACACCTATATAAGGTGTTCAACCCCCTGCTTAGGCTCCTGGACAAGCTGGAGAAGCAGGCGGCGCTGGCGGGTACGGCATGAAGGCCGTGATCCTGGCGGCGGGGAGGGGGCGAGCCGGTCTTTGCGCGAAGCATTGCTTCGCGCCGGCGAGCGACTTGCCAGGGGCGAGAAACACAGTTTCGAGCGGGCGTACATGGAAGTACGCCCTGGATCGCGAGCGGAGCAGGAGCGCAGCGATGCGGGCAAGGCTGGTTGGCGCACCAGGGGCGAGCAAGGTTCTTTTGCGAAGCATCGCTTCGCTCCTGCGAGCGACCACACAGGGAAGTGTGGGCTGGATTGGCCCGCCATGGATGGCTAAGGTACGCCAGTTATGAAAGCGATGATTCTTGCTGCCGGCAGGGGGGAAAGGTTACGCCCCCTCACCGACGCCACCCCCAAACCGCTTATCGGAGTCAGGGGCAAGCCGCTCATCGTGCACCACCTGGAGCGGCTGCGGGACGCGGGTTTTACCCAGATCCACATCAACACCTCCTGGCTCGCGGACCAGATCCAGGACGCGCTCGGCGACGGCGAGCGCTACGGCGTGCACATCCATTATTCCTACGAAGGACCCGAGCCCCTGGAGACCGGCGGCGGTATCTTCAGGTTACTGCCCAAGCTCGGCCGCGAGCCCTTCCTGGTGGTGAACGGAGACGTGTTCACCGATTTCCCCTTCGAGACCCTGAAGCACCGTCTTAAGCACGACGATCTCGCCCACCTCGTCATGGTGCCGAACCCGCCGCATCATGCTGAAGGCGACTTCCACCTCACCACCACGGGCCACCTGCACCCGCAGGGCGAGCCTAAGCTCACCTACAGCGGCATCGGCGTCTACAAGGCGGATTTCTTCAAGGAGTGCCGCGCCGGCAAGTTCAAGCTCGTGCCCTTGATGGAAAGCGCCATGGCCGTGGAAGCCCTGAGCGGCGAATTTTACGGCGGTCGTTGGAACGATGTAGGTACGCTAGCGGCTCTTAAGGCATTGTGACAATGCCAAATTTGATTCCGGGTCCCGTTATGGCAGTAGTAAGCGAAGTCCTTGCAGATGGCGAGACGCATGCAAGTTTAAATAATTTGTTTCTCTATGCAGGGGCACCTGACGATATTCCGCTGGGTAATAAACAAGCCAAAGCCCTTGCTTGGCTCCGTGCTATTAATAAAGCGCCAGCCTTGAATCCTCTTGGAGTCCTCGGGAAGTTGATTGAAAACTACATGGAATTACCGCTTGATCCGGAAGATGCAACTTATATATACAGAAAAAATAGAAAGGAAAAAATTGAAAAGGCTCTAGCAGGCTCTGGGTTGCAATACATTAGGGGCGGATACGTTTCATCTGGTAGCGCAGCTCCTTCGAGGACGCTAGAAACTATTATTCGCGAAAGGAATTTGACGTCAATTAACGAAGAATTTGATAGGGCCCTTAGAAATGTTGAATCGAACCCTAGAGAAGCCATATCTGCTGCGTGCAATATCCTTGAGTCGGTATGCAAGATATATATCGAAGATGAAAATTTGGAGTTCCCAGCGAAATTGGATTTACAAGGAGTTTGGGCTGTAGTAAGAAAAGACCTTGGTTTCGACCCAAGTAAAATTGAAGATAACGATTTGCGCGAAATATTGGCCGGCATGATTTCTGTAGTAAAGGGAGTGGGTGCTTTACGTACACACGCGAGTTCGGCGCACGGGATGGGGAAGAAGGCTTATAAGATTGAGCCAAGGCATGCAAGGCTGGCCATCCACAGTGCCCATACGCTTGTGATATTTATTTTTGAATGCTGGGATAAGAAGAAGTCAAATAAAACGACTTCCTAACAGCCATATTTACCCGTAGCGCCGGCAGCGCTCCGGGGAGCGTTTCTTTGGCTACTTTCTTGTCGCGACAAGAAAGTAGCCCGCCGCCCGGAGGCGGCGGAACAGATTTAGGCAGGGATGCCGTTCTCGACCGGATGCCGGTTTACACCGGCATGACGTGAAATCTAACCGGCCTTCTCGTGCAGCACTTCTTCCGCCTGCTTGTCCGCATGGTACGACGACCTGACGAGCGCGCCGCTCGCCACGTGCTCGAAGCCCATCTCATATCCCCGCCGCTCGATCTCCTCGAACTCCGCCGGCGTCACGTACCGCACCACCGGGTGATGGAACTTGCTGGGCTGCAGGTACTGCCCCACCGTCAGCATGTCCACGTCGTGGTCCCTGAGGTGCCGCATGGTCTCGAAGATCTCCGGGAGTTCCTCGCCCAGGCCCACCATGATGCCGGACTTGGTGGGCAGGTCCGGGTGGGCGGCCTTGAAGCGCTTCAGCAGCATCAGGGAGTGGGCGTAATCGGAGCCGGGCCGCACCTCGCGGTAGAGCCGCGGCACGGTCTCCAGGTTGTGGTTGAACACGTCCGGCGGCGCTTCGTGCATGAGCGCCAGGGCCACGTCCATGCGGCCGCGGAAGTCCGGCACCAGCACCTCGATGCGGGTCTGGGGGGATTCTCCGCGGATGGCGCGGATGCAGGAGACGAAGTGGCCGGCGCCGCCGTCGCGCAGGTCATCCCGGTCCACGGAGGTGACCACCACGTACTTGAGGCCCATGGCCTTGATGGTGCGGGCCAGGTTCGCGGGCTCCTCGGCATCGAGGCTGCCGGGGCGGCCGTGGGCCACGTCGCAGAAGGTGCAGCGGCGGGTGCAGACGTCGCCCATGATCATGAAGGTGGCGGTGCCCTTGCCGAAGCACTCGCCGATGTTGGGGCAGGAGGCCTCTTCGCACACGGTGTGCAGGTGGTTGTCGCGCAGCACCTGCTTCAGGCGCGCGACTTCGGGGGTCGCCCAGGATTGCACCCGTATCCAGGAAGGCTTGCGCAGCGGCGCGACCGTGGGCTCGATCTTCACCGGGATGCGCGCCATCTTCTCCTGGGCAGTGAGCTTCTTGCCGGGCTCGAGGCTCGGACGGGGCTTGGAAGTGGGTTCGGACAAGGGATGGGCCTTTGAGGGGATTCAGGCGCCCGCGCGGGCAGCCACAGGAGGCTTATTGTACCCCAGGCGTCCCAGCAGGGCCGGCAGCAGGTCGTGCGCCACGCGCGCCACGTCCGCCGGGCCGCCCAAGGCGCTCACCTGGGTCATCTCCAGGCCCTCGAAGCCGCAGGGGTTGATGCGCTCGAAGGGTTCGAGGTCGGTGTGCACGTTGAAGGCGATGCCGTGATAGGTGCAGCCGCGCCGCACGCGGATGCCGATGGAGCAGATCTTCTTCTCGCCCACGTACACCCCCGGCGCATCGCGCCGGCCGCGGGCCTTGATGCCGTAGAGGGCGAGGGTGTCGATGACCGCGTTCTCGAGGCCTTCCACCAGCTCGCGCACGCCCAGCTTCTGGCGCTTGAGGTCGAGGAGGGGATAGACCACGAGCTGGCCCGGGCCGTGGTAGGTGACCTGGCCGCCCCGGTCGATGTGCACCACCGGGATGTCGCCGGGAGCCAGTACGTGCTCCATCTTGCCCGCCAGCCCCAGGGTGAACACCGGCGGGTGTTCCAGGAACCAGATCTCGTCGGGCGTCTCGGGACCGCGCCGGAGGGTGAACTCCTCCATGGCGCGCCAGGTGGGGATGTACTCCACCAATCCGAGGTGCTTGATGACGGGGCTCATAGGGCCATCAGCACCAGGTGATGGGCGCTCAAGTCCCGGTAGAGGGCGTCCAGTTGTGCGCGGCTCCGGGCCTCGATGGTGACGGTGATGGAGACGAAGCGGCCTTCCTTGCTGGGCTGCTGCTTCACCGGCAGCTCGCTCAAGGGCGCCACGTGGCGCGCGATGATCTCGGCCACCGCGGCATGGAAGCCGGGTTCGTCCTTGCCCATGATCTTCACGGGGAAGGTGGTGGGGAACTTCAGGGGAGAGGTGTCGCTCACGCGCAGGTCTTCAGGCCGCGGCACGGTCCATGGATGGCCGTGCATTCCCGCGGCATTTTCGTGCTGCGGGAATGGAGCCGGGCAAAAACCACGCTTTTTGCCCGGCGATTTGCAAAAGCCCAGGGAAGGGCTTTTTCAAACTACGATTGGAAGGCGCGGCGTTCATGCCGCGCCGGTTTTGTGCTGCTGGAAGAGGTCGTACATGCGCTTCCAGTGTACGCCAGGTTTGCCGCCGCCGGCCGGAGCGCCGTCCATCTCGGTCACGGCATAGACCTCGCGGGTGGAGCTGGCGAGCCAGATCTCCTCGGCCTGCTTGAGTTCGGCCGCCGGGATCGCCGCCTCGCGCCAGGGAAGCCCGTGCTGCCGCGCCAGCTCCAGCACCACGTCGCGGGTGATGCTGGGCAGGAGCTCCCGGCTCTTGGGCGGGGTGACGATGACGCCGCCCTTCACGATGAACAGGCTGCTGGCGGTGGCTTCGGTGGCGCGGCCGCTGCGGATCAGGATTGCCTCGTTGCAACCCCGGTCCGTCGCCTGCTGGCGCAAGAGCACGTTGCCGAGCAGGGCGGTGGACTTGATGTCGCAGCGCTGCCAGCGGATGTCCTCGAGGGTGATGACCCTGGCGCCGCGGGTCCTGAGTTCCTCCGGCAGCGGGCTCAAGGGCGAGCACATCGCGAACACCGTGGGCGCGACGCCGGCAGGGAAAGCGTGGTCGCGGCCCGTATCGGCACCGCGGCTGACCTGCAGGTAGAGGGCCTGGTCGCCGCCGCCGTTGTCCTGCACCAGCTTGGTCAGCAGCGCGCTCCAGTCCGCATCGCTGTGCGGGTTCTTGAGCCGCAAGGCCTCCAGGCTGTACCGGAGGCGCTTAAGGTGTGCCGGCAGGTGGAACAGGCGGCCGGCGTATACCGGGATGACTTCGTACACCCCGTCGCCGAACAGGAAGCCCCGGTCCAGGGGCGAGATGCGCGCTTCGGCGAGCGGCAGGAAGCGCCCGTCGAGGTGGGCGGTGGGCAGCGGCTGGGCCAAGCGCTTACTTCTTGCTGAACCAGAGGCGCACGCTGTCGAACATGCGCCTGAAGATGTTGCCTTCGGGCACGGTCTTCAGGGTGTAGAGCGGCACCTGGGCCAGCAGACGGTCGCCCATGTTGATGTTGAGCATGCCTACCTGGGTGTGCTCGGGCACCGGCGCGATGAGGCCCGGATGGCCGTCGGCCGTGGCATGCAGGTCGTTGTAAGCGCCCTTGGGCAGGGTCACGTAGAGGTCGCTCACCACCCCGGTCGGCGCTTCACTCTCGGCACCCTTCCACACCTTCACGCTGGAGATGGCGGTGCCGGCCGCGTAGAGCTTGCGGGTCTCGAAGAAGTTGGAGCCGTAGTTGAGCAGCGCCTCGGCGTCCTGGGCGCGGGTCTTGGTGGACTTGGCGCCCATCACCACCGAGATGAGGCGCATGCCGCCGCGCTGGGCCGAGGCGATGAGGCAGTAGCCGGCATCGTCGGTGTCGCCGGTCTTGAGCCCGTCCACGGTGGTGTCGCTGAACAACAGGTCGTTGCGGTTCTTCTGGCTGATCTTGTTCCAGGTGAAGTCCTTCTCCATGAAGAAGTGCTGGTACTCCGGGAACTCGCGCACCATGGCGCTGGAGAGCAGCGCCAGGTCGCGCGACGTCGAGTAATGCTGCTTGTCGGCGGTGAGGCCGGAAGCGTCCACGAAATGGGTGTCTCGCATGCCGAGCTTGTCGGCGTATTGGTTCATGAGGGAGACGAAGGCATCCTCGCTGCCGCCCACCCGCTCTGCGAGCGCCACGGTGGCGTCGTTGCCGGACTGCACGATCATGCCCTGCAGCAGGTCCTCGACGCTGATGTGGGCGCCGAGCTGGGCGAACATGCGCGAGCCGCCCATGCGCCAGGCGCGTTCGCTGACCACGGCGGTGTCGTCCAGGTGGATGACCCCGTCCTTCAGGGCATGGAACACCACGTAGGCCGTCATGAGTTTGGTGAGGCTGGCGGGTTCCCGATGCTGGTCGGGGTTGTAGGCCGCGATCACCTGGCCGCTGTTGGCGTCCATGAGCACGTAGCTCCTGGCATCGAACTGCGGCGGGGCGGGGATCGGTATCGCGCGGGCGGTGACGGCGACGGAAAGCAGCAGGCAGGCGAGCAGGCTCTGGAGTCTCAACGGACACCTCGGACGGGGGATGCGGGCAGGCGCGGGAATTTTACCCGTTTGCGCGGGGCCGTGCAGGCGTCCTCAGGGGATGACGATCTCGGCGTCGGGATAGCCCAAGGCCGCTAGCCGGGCGCTGAGGCTGTCCACCCCGTCCACCCCCGCCACCGGACCGATGCGGACCTTGTAGAGGGTGCGACCGTTCTCGTTCACCGGCAGGATGAAGGCCTTCTGCACGCCGTTGACCGCGAGCTTCTGCAGCGCCGCGTCGGCGTTGGCGCGTTCGGCATAGGCACCCACTTGCAGGAAGATCGGGGGGTTCAGGTCCGGGGCGACGGCCGGCGTCGCGGCGCCCGCCACGGTGGCTGCCGCCGGCACGGGGACCGGGGCCGCCGCGGGCGGCGGACCCGCCTCGCCTGCCGTCACCGCCTGCACGTCCACGAGGGCCGTGCCGGTGCCCAGCATCTCGAGCCTTGCAGCGGCCGCATAGGAGAGGTCGATGAGCCGGTTACCCACGAACGGGCCACGGTCGTTGATCTTCACCACCACGCTCTTGCCGTTCTGCAGGTTGGTCACGCGGGCGTAGCAGGGGATGGGCACCACCTTGTTGGCGGCGGTCATGGCGTACATGTCGTAGGTCTCGCCGTCGGAAGTGCGGCCGCCGTGGAACTGGGTGCCGTACCAGGAGGCGATGCCGCGGTCGTGATAACCCTTGCAGGAGGGCACGAGGTCGTAGGTCTCGCCCAGCACCGTGTAGCGCGAAGGATTGCCGGAGCGGCTCGGGGTCTCATCGCCCGGCACGGCGTCGGGTACCTTGGATACGTCCACCGCATGCTCCGGGCCGTGGTCGCCGGAGACGTTGCCGGGCGTGGTGGGGAAGGGAGCGCAGGCGCTCATGCCCATGCCCAAGGCCAGCACGCCGGGGAGCAGCAGTCGCTCACGGCCCATTGCGGTTCTCGGCGGAGCGCCGTTCGGCGATGGCGTCCGCCAGCTGCACCGCCGCCATGGCATAGAGCGGGCTCTTGTTGTACTGGGTGATGACCCGGAAGTTGTGCAGGCCGACCCAGTAATGGGTCTCGTCCTCACCCTGCAGCGCCACCAGCATCGCTTCGGCGTCGTCGGGGAGCCCTGCGCTCAGGACCACGTGGGCGCGGCGCAGCGCCCCCACGGTGGTGGGGGTCAGGGGCGCGGGAGGATCCGCATCCTTCATGAGCGCGGCGGGCACGGCGATGAGGCCGTTCGGCTGCCAGCCGTGCAGGTGGAAATAGTTGGCGACGCTGCCGATGATGTCCGCCCAGTCGTTCCAGATATCGCGCTTGCCGTCGGCATCGAAGTCCACGGCGTAGAGGCGGAAGCTGTCGGGCATGAACTGGGGTGCACCCATGGCCCCGGCATAGGAGCCCATGGGCTTGAGCGGGTCCAGGGACTGTTCGTGGCACATGATCAGGAACTGTTCCAGCTCTCCCTGGAAGAAGGCCGCCCGGGGCGGGTAGTCGAAGCCCAGGGTCGTCAGGGCGTCGATGACCGGATAGCCGCCGTGCTGCCGGCCGTAATAGCTCTCGATCCCCACGATGGCGACGACGATCCCCGCCGGCACGCCGTATTCGGCCTCGGCCCTGGTGAGGGTGTCTTCCTGCCGGTCCCAGAAGGCCACGCCGCCGTCGATGCGGCCGTCGTTCACGAACAAAGGCTCGTACTGGTACCAGGGCTTGGCTTCGTAGGGCCGGGTGATGGCGTCGATGACCGCCTGACGCCGCTTCGCGCCGTCCAGGGCGCGCTTCACCCAGGCGGCATCCAGGCCGTCGCGCTTGACCACGTCCGCCGCGAACTGCTGCACGTCGGCACGCGCCACGAAGCCGGTGGCCGCGGGCGGGGCCGGCACGTGGGTTTCGCGTTTCTCGAGGGGCTGATGGGCGCAGGCTGCCAGGAGCAGCAGGGGGGTGACGGCGAGGAGGCGGAGTCGCGCGTTCAGGATGCCACCAGCTTGCGGTGCGAATGGATGCTCATGAGGATACCGAATCCCGCCATGAGGGTCACCATGGAAGTGCCGCCGTAGCTGATGAGCGGCAGCGGCACGCCCACCACCGGCACGACGCCGGAGACCATGCCGCTGTTGATGAACACGTAGGTGAAGAAGGCCATGCTCAGGCTCCCGGCGGTGAGGCGCGAGAAGGTGTCCTGGGCCCGCATGGCGATGAACAGCGAACGTGCCACGATGAAACCGTAGAGCCCGATGAGCGCGAGGGTGCCGATGAAGCCGAATTCCTCGCCCACCACCGCGAAGATGAAGTCGGTGGAGCTCTCGGGGAGGAAGTCGAGCTGCGACTGGGTGCCCTGCAGCCAGCCCTTGCCGAACACGCCGCCGGAGCCGATGGCGATCTCGGACTGGATGATGTGGTAGCCGGCGCCGAGCGGGTCGCGCTGCGGGTTGAGGAAGGTGAGCACGCGCTCGCGTTGGTAGCCGTGCATGAAGTGCCAGACGAGGGGGGTCGCGACTCCCAGCAGCAGGAAGACGAGCACGATCACCCGCCAGCGCAGACCCGAGAGGAAGATGCCGAAGGCGCCGGCGCTCATGATGAGCAGGGCGGTGCCGAGGTCCGGCTGCACCCCCACGAGCAGCACCGGCACGAGCACGATGGCGAGCAGCGCCGGCAACTGGCGCCAGCCCGGGGGGAGGGGCCTGTCGTGCAGGTACCAGCCCACCATCATGGGGACGGCGATCTTCATGATCTCCGAGGGCTGGAAGCGCACCACGCCGAGGCTCAGCCAGCGCTGCGCCCCGCGGCCGATGTGCCCGGAGTGCAGGGTGAGCAGGAGCAGCACCAGGCCGACGCCGAACACCCACGGCGTCCAGAGGCGCAGGAACTGGGGCGAGAGCTGCGCCACCACGAGCAGCACGCCGAAGGAGAGCACCAGGCGGATGGCCTGGCGGGAGACCATGCCCGGGTCCTGCCCGCCGGCGCCGTAGAGGATGGCGAGTCCGGCGGCGCACAGGGCGAGGATCGCCACCAGCAACGGTGCGTCGAGGTTGAGCCGGTCCAGCAGGCGCTCGCCGAGCGTCTGCTCGCCCAACGGGCGATAGCCGGAACCGGGCTGGATCTCTGGGCTCATGGCGGCACCGTCGTGGTGCTGGTCTGGTCCAGAAGATACGCGTCCAATACCTGGCGCGCCAGCGGCGCGACCGTGGGGCCGCCGCCCCCGTGTTCCACCAGCACCGCCACGGCGATGCGCGGCTGCTCGACCGGGGCGAAGGCGATGAACCAGGCGTGGTCGCGCAGCGACTCCGGCACGTCCGACTCGTCTTCCTCGCCGATGATGCCGAGCTTCTTGGCGTGCACCTGGGCGGTGCCGGTCTTGCCGGCGACGGTGTATTTCAGGCCGTAATCGATGCGCGCGGCGGTGCCGTATTTGACCGCGCCGCTCATGCCCTTGATGACCAGATCCCAGTCGGTGGGCTCAGGCATGGTCACGGTCGGCAGGGCCTGGGGAGCCGTGTCGCTGATCACGCCGGAGAGGGGGTCGCCCACCGCGTGCAGCAGACGGGGCGCGAAACGCTGGCCGTGCTCGGCGAGCGTGGCGGTGGCGGAGGCGAGCTGGAGCGGGGTGGCCAGCATGTAACCCTGGCCGATGCCGGTGATCACCGTCTCGCCGAGATACCAGGGCTTGTGCATGGTCTTGCGCTTCCATTCCGGCGACGGGTTCACGCCGTCGTCCGCGCCGACCAGGTCCACGTCCGGTGCCGCGCCGAAGCCGAACTGTGACAGGAAGTCGTGTATGCGGTCGATGCCGAGCTTCTGGGCGACGGTGTAGAAATACACGTCGCAGGATTCGGCGATGGCCTTGACCAGGTTCGTCTCGCCGTGTCCGCCGGCTTTCCAGTCGCGGTAGGGGTTCGGGTTGCTGGGCAGGTAGAAATAACCGGGGCACATCAGGTCCGCGAACGGGTTGATGACGTGGTAGTTGAGCGCGGCCAGCCCGAGGAAAGGCTTCACCGTGGAGCCGGGCGGGTACTGGCCGCGCAGCGCGCGGTTGAAGAGCGGCTGGGAGGAGTCGTCCTGCAGCGCCGCGTACTGGTCCGGGTCGATGCCGCCCACGAACAGGTTGGGGTCGTAGGAGGGACGGCTCACCAGGGCCAGCACCTCGCCGGTGCCGGGATCGATGGCCACCACCGCGCCGTTGGACTTCCCGAGCGCCTGCTCCGCGGCGGCTTGCAGCTTCACGTCGATGGACAGATAGAGGTCGCTGCCGGGCACCGAGGGGGTGTAGGACACCACGCGCACCGACCGGCCTTCCGCATTGGTCTCCACCTGCCGGATCCCCACGGAGCCGTGCAGTTGCTTCTCGTAAGCGGCCTCGATGCCGATCTTGCCGACCTCGGACGTGCTCGAATACTGCTCCGGGTCCAGATCGTCGAGTTCTTCGGGGCTGATGAGGCCCACGTAACCCACCACGTGCGCGGTGAGCGGGCCCTGCGGGTAGTAGCGTGCGAGGGTCGCGGTGATGTCCACGCCGGGGAAGTCCTGGCGTTGGGCGGCGAAGCGCGCGGTCTCGTCGTCGGAGAGCGCGAGCCTCAAGGGCAGGGGCTGGAAGGGGCGCTTGGTCTTCAGCAGGTCGTCGAAGCGCTTCAGGTCGGCGGGCCTCAGGTCCACCACCTTGCCGAGGGCGGCGAGGGTGGCGTCCAGATCGGGTACCTGCTCCGGCACCACGTCGAGTTCGTAGCTGGGCCGGTTCTCCGCCAGCGGCACGCCGTTGCGATCGAAGATGAGCCCGCGCGGCGGCGTCACGGGTTCGGCGCGGAGGCGGTTGCCCTCCGCCAGGGTGGCGAAGTGCGCGTAGTTCACGAGTTGCAGGTCGATGAGCCGGCCGGCCACGAAGAGCAGGAGCAGGAGGGCGATGGCGCCCACCACGATGGCCCGCACCCGGAAGAGGTGCTGTTCCATCCATTCGTTGCGGATCCGGATGCGTGCCATAGAAAACTGGTTCAAAGGAAAGACATTGGAAGACAGGTCTTTCGGTGCATGGATGCACCGACGTCCCGAAGGCATGTTTCATGCCGAAGGGACGGAGCCCAGCCCGGATTCACTTCGGACTGGGCGAGTAGAAAAAGCATATGGACGTGCTTTTTCAATCTATTCCTGCTCAGCTGACCTGGTAGCGGTGCTGCAGGCGGGTGAGCACGCTCAGGATCCAGGGCCAGAGCAGGGCGCTCACCACGGCCGGCACCCAGCGCAACCCGGCACCCACGGTATAACCCAGCATGCCGTCCACCCAGAAGAGCACGAAGCTGTAGACCAGCATGATGCACAGCACCACGAAGCACTGCTGCCACCAGGGGAAGACCCGCACCTGCAGGTGCAGCCAGAGCGTGGTCCAGGCCACCAGCACCAGCGCGAGGGCGTGCTCGCCGAGCAGCGTGCCGGTGAGGGCGTCCAGGAGCAGGCCGGCGACGAAGGCGGTGACCACCCCGATCCGGTGCGGCAGCCACAGGCACCAATAGACGGTGACCAGCACCACCCAGACGGGACGGAACATCTCCGCCCACTGCGGCAGGGGCCAGATGGTGAGCACGAGGGCCGCGAGGTAGCTCGCGGCGATGACCCAGACCGAGCGCGGCGGCGACAGGTCTCTCATGGCTTCTTCTTCCGCGCGCCTTTCTTGCCGGTGTTCGCCGGCTGTCCCGCGGGCGCCGCTTCCTTCCTGGGCAGCGTCACCTGGGGCAGCGGCGTCGGCGGCCAGTAGAGCAGCACCTCGTGGCCGTGGCTGAGGTCGGCGGTGGTATGCACCGCCACCGTGGCGAAGGGCTCGGCGGGGTTGCGCTCGAACTTGATCACCGTGCCCACGGGGTAACCCGCCGGGTAATGGCCGCCGAGGCCCGAGGTCACCACCAGGTCGCCGATCTTTATGTCGCTGTCGTTGGTGACGTAGGGCAGCGAGAGCTGTTCGAGGTCGGCGCTGCCGACGGCGAGGGTGCGCAAACCGGTGCGGTTCACTTCCACCTGGATGGCCTGGCTCGGGTCGCTGATCAACGTGACTTCGGCCTCGAAGGGATCGGCGCGTTCCACCTGCCCCATGATGCCGTTGGCGTCCAGCACCGTCTGGCCGGGGTACACGCCGTCACCGCTGCCCTTGTCGATCACCACCAGATGCCGGAAGGGATCGAGGTCGGCCGCCAGGATCTCGGCGGCGCTGATGCGCCCGGGCACCCGCGCGGTCGCCTGCATGAGGCCGCGCAGGCGGTTGTTCTCCTGCTCCAGGGCCGCGAACTGCTGCAGTTGCGCCTGGGCGATGCCGAGGCGCTGGCGCAGGTCGTCGTTGTCGCGCACCAGCGCCACGTGGGCGGCGAACTTGTCTTCGGCCCAGAGCAGCAGCGCGTGGGGCACGTTCACGACCGCCTGCACGGGGTAGACGAGGGTGGAGAGTGCGGAGTGCATGCGTCTCAGGCCGCCGCTCTGGTGGTCGTAGATCATGAGCGCGATGGAGGCGGCCACCAGGAGGAAGGTGCGCAGCGCGCCGGCGGGGCGGCTGGAGAAGAGCTGCGGCGAACGCCGCCGGCGGATGACGGCCACTCAGCGCGCCTCGGGGCGGGCGCGCATGAGCGTCATGGTCGCCGGATTCAGGGTGAGCACGCCGACCTCGGAAGAGATGCGGGACAGTGCGTCAATTTTGCGGCCCGGGAGCGCCGGCCGCAACCGGTCGAAGGGCTTTCGGCGGGTTTTATTCCGGGTCCGTGACCCAGTTCCGCCTATTCGACGGCGAAGGTCTCGGCGCCGTACTCGTCGATGAGCTCGAGCACCTTGCCGCCGCCGCGGGCCACGCAGGTGAGCGGGTCGTCGGCGATCAGCACCGGGAGCCCGGTCTCCTCGCGCAGCAGGCGGTCGATGTCGCGCAGCAGGGCGCCGCCGCCGGTGAGCACGATGCCGTTGGTGGCCACGTCGGAACCGAGCTCCGGCGGGGTCTGTTCCAGGGCGTGCTTGACGGCGCTCACGATGCCCGCGAGGGGCTCCTGCAGCGCCTCCAGCACCTCGTTGCTGTTCATGGTGAAGCTGCGCGGCACGCCCTCGGAGAGGTTGCGGCCCTTCACTTCCATCTCCAGCAGCTCCTTGGCGGGGTAGGCGCAGCCGATCTCATGCTTGACGCGCTCGGCGGTGGCTTCGCCGATGAGGATGCCGTAGTTGCGGCGCACGTAGCCGATGATGGCCTCGTCGAAACGGTCGCCGCCGATGCGCGCCGAGGCGGCGTAGACGATCCCGTTCAGGGAGATGACGGCCACCTCGGAGGTGCCGCCGCCGATGTCGAGCACCATGGAGCCCCTGGCTTCGTGCACCGGCAACCCGGCGCCGATGGCGGCAGCCATGGGTTCCTCGATCAGGTAGACCTTGCGCGCGCCGGCGCCCTGGGCCGACTCGCGGATGGCGCGCCGCTCGACCTGGGTCGCGCCGTAGGGCACGCACACCAGCACCCGGGGCGTGGGGCGGAAGTAGCGGTTGCCGTGCGCCTTCTTGATGAAATGCTTGAGCATCTGCTCGGTGATGGTGAAGTCGGCGATCACGCCGTCCTTCATGGGCCGTATGGCGAGGATGTTGCCCGGGGTGCGGCCCAGCATGCGCTTGGCGTCGGCGCCGTAGGCCTCGATCACCTTGTTGCCGCGGCCCGGCTCCTCGCGGATGGCCACCACCGAGGGCTCGGACAGGATGATGCCCTTGCCGCGCATGTAGATGAGCGTGTTGGCGGTACCCAGGTCGATGGACAGGTCGGTGGAGAAGAATCCGCGCAGGCTTTTGAACATGGTTTTCCGCTGACGATGCCGGACGAGAGGGGCGCGTTACTTTAACAACGGGGGGCTCCGGCGGCAAGCAGGTTTGTGCGATAATCCACTGGATTTGCGCGACTTTTTCCCGGAGACCCTGCATGTCCCTCACCCCGGATGACGTCAAGGCCATCGCCCGCCTCGCGCGGCTCTCCATCGCCGAGCAGGACATCCCGGCCTACGCCAAGAACCTCTCCGACATCCTGGAGTTCGTGGCCCAGTTGGACAAGGCGGATACCGCCGCCGTCCAACCCATGGCCCACCCCCTGGACATGAGCCAAAGGCTGCGGGAAGACGCGGTCACCGAGCAGGTGGACCGCGAGCGCTACCAGCAGAACGCCCCCCAGGTGGAGGCGGGTCTGTACCTGGTGCCCAAAGTCGTCGAATGACGCCCTCGCAAAACCTGCTGCGCTCGGCATGACTTTGTTGCGCTTCGGCTCGCAATCCTCACGTACACCAAAGAGTACGCTCCGGTTGCTCGCCTCGCGCGCCTCGTCCTGCCTTCGCTCGCGACGGTTTTGAGAGGGCTTAAAGAAAGAATTTAGTTTGGACAAAAAGAGCCATGACTATACATAAGAAGACGCTCGCCGAGATGGCGAAAGAGCTGAAGGCCAGGAAGGTCTCCAGCGAGGAGCTCACGCGCACCTTCCTCGAGCGCATCGAACGCCACAACCCCAGGCTCAACGCCTTCATCACGGTGCTGAAGGAGCAAGCGCTCGCCGGGGCGCGCGCCGCCGATAAGCGGCTGGCGGCGGGCCAGGGCGGGCCGCTCACGGGGCTGCCCATCGCCCACAAGGACATCTTCTGCACCGCCGGCGTGAGGACCACCTGCGCCTCCCGGATGCTCGAGAACTTCGTGGCGCCCTACGACGCCACGGTGGTGGCGCGCCTCAAGCAGGCGGGCACCGTGCTGCTCGGCAAGACCAACATGGACGAGTTCGCCATGGGCTCCTCCAACGAGACGAGCTACTTCGGTCCGGTGAAGAACCCCTGGGATGAGACGCGCGTGCCCGGCGGCTCCTCCGGCGGTTCCGCGGCGGCGGTGGCGGCGCGGCTCGCGCCCGCGGCCACCGGCACCGACACCGGCGGATCGATCCGCCAGCCGGCGGCGCTCGTCGGCCTCACCGGGCTCAAGCCCACCTACGGCCGCGTCTCGCGTTACGGCATCGTGGCCTTCGCCTCCAGCCTCGACCAGGCCGGCTTCATCACCTACACCGCCGAAGACAACGCCATGCTGCTGCAGGCGGTCTCCGGCTTCGACGAGAAGGATTCCACCTCGCTCGACAAGCCGGTGCCGGATTACGTGGCGGCCCTCGAGCAGCCGGTGCAGGGCCTGCGCATCGGCGTGCCCAAGGAGTTCTTCGACAAGGGCCTCGACCCCAAGGTGGCGGAGGCGGTGCAGGCGGCCATCGGCGTGTACCGCAGGCTCGGCGCCGAGGTGCAGGACGTGAGCCTGCCGAACTTCTGGCTCTCGGTGCCCACCTACTACGTGGTGGCGCCGGCCGAGTGCTCGGCGAACCTGGCGCGCTTCGACGGTGTGCGCTTCGGCTATCGCTGCAAGGACCCGGTGGACCTGACCGACCTCTACATGCGCAGCCGCGGCGAGGGCTTCGGCGCCGAGGTGAAACGCCGCATCATGACCGGCACCTACGTGCTGTCCTCCGGTTACTACGACGCCTACTACCTCAAGGCCCAGAAGACCCGCAGCCTGATTCGCAAGGATTTCCTCGATGCCTTCAAGGACGTGGACGTGATCATGGGTCCCACCTCGCCGACACCGGCGTTCGGCCTGGGCGAGAAGGCGGACGACCCGGTCACCATGTACCTCAACGACATCTACGCCAACGGCGTCAACCTCGCCGGCCTCCCGGGACTCTCCATCCCCGCCGGCTTCGCGAACGGCCTGCCCGTGGGTCTGCAGCTCATCGGCAACTATTTCGACGAGGCGCGCCTGCTCGCCATGGGACACCAATACCAGCGGGAGACCGACTGGCATACGCGTCTTCCTAAGAATTACGAATAGAGCCGATATATGGAATGGGAAACAGTCATAGGCTTGGAAGTCCACACCCAGCTGCTCACCAAGAGCAAGCTGTTCTCCGGCGCGTCCACGGAGTTCGGAGCCTTGCCCAACAGCCAGGCCTGCCTCGTGGACCTGGGCTACCCCGGCGTGCTGCCGGTGCTCAACAAGGACGCGGTGCGGATGGCCGTGAAGCTCGGGCTCGCCATCGGCGCCGGCATCGCGCCGCGCTCGGTGTTCGCGCGCAAGAACTACTTCTACCCCGACCTGCCCAAGGGCTACCAGATCAGCCAGTTCGAGCTGCCGGTGGTGTCCAAGGGGCACCTCGACATCGAACTCGACGACGGCACGGTGAAGCGCATCGGCATTACCCGCGCGCACCTGGAGGAGGACGCCGGCAAGTCCCTGCACGAGGGCTTCGGCAAGCACTCCGGCATTGACCTCAACCGCGCGGGCACGCCGCTGCTAGAGATCGTCTCCGAGCCGGACATGCGCTCCGCCAAGGAGGCG
>DASYZF010000252.1:0-1562 GCA_035946515.1 Gammaproteobacteria bacterium
TTGTTTTCTATCTACTTAAACAGATCAAAGAAAGCAGGTGGATAAATGAAGTTCGAGACGCTGCGGGACACTCTGCTCAAACCGGTACAGGCGGTGGTGGGTGTAGTGGAGCGCCGCCAGACCATGCCCATCCTCGCCAACCTGTTGCTCACGGTGAGCGACCAGATGCTCTCGGTCACCGCCACGGATCTCGAAGTGGAACTCGTGGCCGAGGCGGAAGTGGAGGTGAAAGAGAAGGGCGAGGTCACGGTGCCGGCGCGTAAGCTTCTCGACATCTGCCGTTCGCTGCCGGAAGGGGCGAAGATCTCTTTCAGCCTGGAACGGGAGCGGGTGACGCTGCGCTCCGGGCGCAGCCGCTTCACCCTGGCGACGTTGCCGGCGGCGGAGTTCCCAGCGGTGGAGGACATCAAGACCCAGCGCAGCGTGAACCTGCCCCAGAAGAAGCTGCGGGAGCTCATTGAGCAGACCCATTTTTCCATGGCCCAGCAAGATGTGCGTTACTACCTCAACGGCCTGCTGTTCGAGCTCTCAGCGAAGCGCGTGCGCGCGGTGGCTACCGACGGCCATCGGCTCGCTATGTGTGACCTGGATGCGGACGTGGCAGACCTGCCGGCGCAACAGGTAATCGTGCCGCGTAAGGGCGTACTCGAGTTGCAGCGGCTGCTCACGGACGGCGAGGAACCCGCGAAACTATCCCTTGGTACCAACCATATCCGCGTGGAACTGCCAGGCCTGCGTTTTACCTCCAAGCTTATCGACGGCCGTTTCCCGGACTACGAGCGGGTGGTGCCGAAGGGCGGGGACAAGGACATCGTGGCGGACCGCCAGGTGCTGCGCGATGCCCTGGGCCGCACGGCCATCCTCTCTAACGAGAAATACCGCGGCGTGCGCCTGCAACTCGCCACCAACCGCCTCAAGGTCATGGCCCATAACCCTGAGCAGGAAGAGGCCGAGGACGAGGTGGAAGTCCAATACAAGGGCGCTGAACTTGAGATCGGCTTCAACGTGTCCTACCTCATGGATGCCTTAAGCGCGCTCCACACGGAACAGGTCCGGATCACCCTGACCGACTCCAACAGCAGTTGCCTCATCCGCCACCCCGACAACGAGACCTGCCGCTACGTCGTCATGCCCATGCGGCTATAGCCGCGCGGTTCGTGGCTATCGGGAAATCTGAAGAATCCACCATCTTTGCCCCTGAGTGCGGGGCAGGGATGCCCCGCGCTCGCGGCAGCGAGGAGGCGAGGCCGGACTTGCTCCGGACTCGCCGAGTAGAAAAAGCCCAGGACGGGCTTTTTCGTTCTGCCCACTAGGCGCCTCGCCGTGCTTTCCCGCCTCCAACTGCGGGATTTCCGGTGCTTTGAGTCCGTCGAGCTGGATCTCTCTCCCCGCGCCAACCTCATTTACGGTGACAACGCCTCCGGCAAGACGAGCTTGCTGGAGGCCTTGTTCTTCCTGAGCCGGGGCCGCTCCTTCCGCACCAGCAAGGCCGAGAACCTGGTTCGCCATGGGGCGGAGGGTTTCCTCCTGAGCGGTCTGGACACTGACGGGGCAGGGACCGT
>DASYZF010000253.1:0-3948 GCA_035946515.1 Gammaproteobacteria bacterium
ACCCAGAAGCGGTCATCGCTGTCCTCGAAGATAGACTCCACCACATCGCCGTTCGGATCACCGCCCGGCCGCAGCAGATCGTAATGCACGAAAGCCTTGCGTCCCGGTGCATAACGGTACAGGCCATAGTCCGCCCCCGCCCAGATCCCGCCCTGGCGGTCGGTGTAGACCATGGTCACCAGGGAATCCTCGCGTTGGTTCGCGGGCCGGTCACCCAACTCGTATTGCGTGTAATGTCGCCGTGCCGGATCGAGGCGCGTCAGACCCTGGTCAGTGCCGACCCATAGCCCGCCCTGGACGTCCTCGCTCATGGACCAGACGATGTTGCCGGCCAGGCTGTTGGCGTCGCCCTGGCGGTGCCGGTAATAGCCGAAAGCCCGGGTCTCGGGGTTATAGATGTCGGCACCGCCGGTCTTGGTACCGATCCAAAGCAGGCCGGTGCGGTCCCGATACAGGCTCTCCACCACATCGTCGCTGAGGCTCCCCACGTCCGCGTCGTCGTGCCGGTAACCGCTGAAGCGCCCGGACTGCGGATCGTAACGGTCGAGGCCGGCCGTATAGGTGCCCACCCAGATGTCGCCGTCGGGATCGTCCAGCAGGGCCTGCACGTTGTCGTCCGGGATGGGGTCCGGCACCGCAGCCGCATGCCGGTAATAGACCTGTATCCTGCCGCCTGCATCCAGCCGCATCAGACCGCGGTCGCTGCCCACGTAGAGATGCCGGTCGGCGGTCTCCAGGATCGCCTGCACCGGCGCTTGCGTGAACACCGCCTGCTCGGCTCCGGATGCGCCCTCGGGCACATAGGCTTGCAAGGCTTGGGCCCGGGGATCCAGGTAATAGAGACCTTGGGACGTCCCTACCCACAGACGCCCCGCCCGCCCCGCGTAGATCGTCAGCACGTCATTGGCATTGGGACGTCCGGAAGGCACCTGGAAATGAGTGAAGCTTCCGTCCGGCTCCATCCGATCGAGACCCCGGGCGGTCCCCACCCACAGGCGCCCACTGCGGTCGATGCACAAGGCGTTGACGTTGTCATCGGCGAGGCTCGCGGGCTTGCCCGCCGCGTGCTGGAAATGGGCGAAGCGCTCGCCGCCGAACTCCAGGCGGTCGAGACCCGAACCCAGGGTGCCGATCCAGAGGGCGTGGCCGCCGATCGCGAGAGCATGGACGTTGTTGTCGGCCAAGGATCCCGGATTCGCGGGGTCATGGCGGTAGGTGATGAAGTTGTAGCCGTCGTAGCGCTGCAAGCCGTCTTGGGTGCCCAGCCACATGTAGCCCTGGTCATCCTGCGCCATGCCCTGCACGGAACTCTGGGACAGGCCGTCCTCGATGCCGATACGGCGGAAGCGCAGGTTGGAACCCGGAGGGAAAGCGGACATGCCTTCGGCGGCATGGATGCGCGGAGCAAAGAGGCAGACGAGCAGGACCGGCAGCAGGATGCGCAGCGCATGTCGCACCCGTAGATATCTCCGACGGTTTGGATGCAGGTCAGGCACGCTCACATCGCCCCAAACGCCTGATTGAATGCGGCAGCTGCGGGCAAGACCCGCCGATCACGAGATTATGTCGCAGTTCCCGTCAAAAAGCTTGCGGGGCCGGCTTGTTGCCCGGCCCCACTACGGGGATGCTCAGGAACGTTTAACGCCTTCCGGATTGCCCATGAAGTCGCCCTTGCCGACCTCGACGCCGTTGTGACGCAGGATGGCGTAGGCGGTGGTCACGTGGAAGTAGAAGTTCGGGTAGACGTAGTCGAACAGGTAGCCCAGACCCTGGAAGTGGCGCACGCCGGTGCGCTGCTGCAGTTCGATCTTGCGGTCTTCGGAGCCGTCGATCTGTGCCGGCTTGATGCTCTGGATGTAAGCGATGGTCTTCTCGATCCGGGCATAGAGCTCGGCGAAGGTCTGCTCGTTGTCCTCGTACTTCGGCGGCTCGAGGCCGGCGAGGCGCGAGACGCAACCCTTGGACTGGTCCGAGGCGATCTGAATCTGGCGCGCCAGGGGGAACATGTCGGGTGCGAGCCGGCCGTTCACCAGCACCGCCGGGTCGAACTTCTTGGCGAGGGCATGGGCCTCGCCCTTCTTGAGCACCGCGAGCAGGTTGGTGAGCACGTTGACGAAGGACACGGCCGAAGCCTGGTACATGGAAATCTGCATGGCTGTCTCCGGTTGATGAGCGCGTGCATGTGTAATGCGGATGACACGGGCATGGAGATAGAATGTCAGCAGCCCGATGCCCGTGCGCCCTGAGCCGCCGGCGTTGTAACCGGCAAAACGCAAGGAACGACCATGAAAATTCTAACCCAGACGCTGCTCTTGACGTGCTGCGTCTTCTTCCCGACCCGTGCGGTGCTCGCGGATACCACCCCCGATTTCGACGTGCTCAAGAGCATGTCGGTGGCCGACTTCCGTGCCACGGGCCTCGACCACCTGAGCGATGCCCAGATCAAGGCCCTCGATGCCTGGATCGCGGATTACCAGCGCAACCACGCGGGCACCTGCATGCCGGCCGCCAGCCCGGCGGCGACCGCGCCCGGTGCCGCACCGACCGTGGCTGCCGGCGCACCGGCCGACACCGCAATCGTCGCGCATCTGGTGGGGAGCTTCCGGGGTTGGGGCGGGAGCACCACCTTCAAGCTCGACAACGGCCAGGTGTGGCAGCAGGTGGACGACTCGGTGCTTGACATGGGTGCCATCGAGAACCCCAAGGTCACCATCAGGAAGGGCCTGATCAGCGCCTACTATCTGTCGGTGGAAGGCGTGCAGGACACGGTCGCGGTACGCCGCATCAAACCCTAACCTGACCCGAAAAACCCATCCCTGGATTTTTCGGGCTCGGCGAGTCCGGTGCACGCCCGGACTCGCCTCCGCCGATGCAAGCACTGACGTGCTTGCATCGCGCACAGTGCATCCCTGCACTGTGAAGAAACCCAATCACTTCAGGCGCTTCGCCAGCAGCCGGTCCAGGTGATTGGCGAAGGACTGCCGGTCGCTCTGGCTCAAGGGCGCCGGGCCGCCGGTCTTGATGCCGCTGTCCCGCAGCGTGGTCATGAAATCCCGCAGGTTCAGGCGAGCCTTGATGTTGTCGGGCGTGTAGAGTTCCCCACGCGGGTTGAGTGCGTGGGCGCCCTTGTCGACGACCTGGGCCGCCAGCGGGATGTCCGCCGTGATCACCAGGTCACCGGCCTCCACCTGTTTCAGGATCTCGTTGTCCGCCACGTCGAAACCCGCGGATACCTGCAGCGACCTGATGTGCTGCGACGCTGGCGTCGGCAGCGACTGGTTGGCAACCAGGATCAACTGCACCGAGGCACGTTTCGCCGCCCGGAACAGGATCTCCTTGATGACCTTGGGGCAGGCATCCGCATCTACCCATATCTTCATGGCCGGTCCCCGAGCCAGGCAGCTGCGGCGGCGCCGGCTGCATGACCGGTGGCGAAGCAGGCAGTCAGCAGATAACCCCCGGTGGGCGCCTCCCAGTCCAACATCTCGCCGGCGCAGAACACGCCGGGCAGCGCCCGCAACATGAGGCGCTCATCCAAGGCTTCGAACATGACGCCGCCAGCGCTGCTGATGGCTTCGTCCAGGGGGCGCGCCGCGGTGAGTGTCAGAGGCAGTTCCTTGATGGCAGCGGCGAGCTTCTCGGCTTCAGGCAACTCGACCCCGAGCACTTCGCGGAGCAGCCCTGCCTTCACGCCTTCGATCCCCGCCTGCTTCCGTAGATGATTGCTCATGGACCGGGAGCCACGGGGCTTGAAGAGGCCTTCGCTGAGGCGCAGCACATCGCGGTTAGGGGCGAGGTCGAGATAGAGCATGACGCTGCCCTGGGCGGCGATGGCATCCCGCAGCGGCGCGGACAAGGCATAGACGAGACCACCTTCGATGCCCTGCTCCGTGACGATGAACTCGCCCTGCTGCGGCGTGCCGTCCTCGAGCCATGCACTGACAGGTT
>DASYZF010000254.1:0-4587 GCA_035946515.1 Gammaproteobacteria bacterium
CGCTATGCGGTGGCCGCCCAGCTCGGTCTGCACGGCCTGGACCCCGACCGCAGCCTGATCGAGCTCAAGCCCTCGGGGGATGACGCATATATAGATGAAGCGGACGTGGAAGCCCTGCTCCGGGCGGAGGGCGAGAGCATCGCCTTGCTGCTCCTGCCCGGCGTGCAGTACTACAGCGGCCAGGCCTTCGACCTGGCACGGCTGGTCCGCGCCGGCCACGCTGCCGGATGCATGGTGGGCTTCGACCTGGCCCATGCCGTGGGCAACCTGCCCCTGAAGCTCCACGACTCGGGGGCCGACTTCGCCGTGTGGTGCAATTACAAGTATATGAACGCGGGACCCGGCGCCGTGGCCGGCTGCTTCGTCCACGAGCGCCATGCCCGGGATTTCGGACGCCCGCGCCTCGCCGGCTGGTGGGGTCATGACAAGGCCTCGCGCTTCCGCATGGGTCCCGAGTTCGTGCCCATGGCCGGAGCCGAAGGCTGGCAACTCAGCAACCCGCCGGTGCTGGGCTTGGCTCCCCTGCTCGCCTCGCTCGAGATCTACGACGAGGCCGGCATGGGGCGGCTGCGGGATAAATCCCTGAAGCTCACCGGCTATCTTGAGTTCCTGCTGCAAGAGAGACTGGAGGAAGAGATCGAGATTCTGACACCCGCGGATCCCGCACGGCGCGGCTGCCAGCTGTCGCTCCGGCTGCACAAGGGCCGCGATGCCGCCCGCCGGGTGTTCGAGCGACTCGAGGAAGCCGGCATCACCGGCGACTGGCGCGAGCCGGACGTGATCCGGGTGGCACCGGTGCCGCTCTACAACTCCTACAGCGACGTGTTCCGCTTCGTGCACATCCTCGCCGGACTCGTGCAGCCATGAGCGCCAAGCCAAACGGCAAGGTCACGCTGCTCGGCGCCGGCCTCGCGGGCAGCCTGCTCGCCATCTACCTGGCGCGTCGCGGCTTCGAGGTGGAGGTCTACGAACGGCTGCCGGACATGCGTCGCCACGCCATCCCGGCCGGGCGTTCCATCAACCTGGCCTTGGCACATCGGGGCATCCGCGCCCTGGAAGCCGTGGGCCTCTACACCGACGTACAGAAATTGCTGATCCCCATGCGCGGCCGCATGCTGCACGGAGTGGACGGCAGCCTCCAGCTCACTCCCTACGGCCGTACCCCCACGGAAGTGATCCATTCCGTCTCCCGCCCCGGGCTCAACATGCTGCTCATGGACGCGGCGGAGAAAGCCGGCGCCCGGATCCATTTCGAACGGCGCTGCGAGGATGTGGATTTCGACCGCGGCGAGGTGACGCTCGTGGATAGGGCCGATGGACGCGAGCTTGTGGAGGCCAGCACCCTCATCGCCACGGACGGCGGCGGTTCGGCGGTGCGCCAGGCCCTGATGAAACGCCGCGGCGTGAAGGTGCGGGAGGACATCCTGCCTCATGCCTATAAGGAACTCACCATCCCGGCGGGCCCCGCCGGGACCCACCAGATGGACAGGGAAGCCCTGCACATCTGGCCCCGCGGCGGCCACATGCTCATCGCCCTGCCCAACCTGGACGGAAGTTTCACCCTCACCCTGTTCCTGGCCCGGGAAGGCGCGCCCAGCTTCGCCGCCCTGGAGACACCCGAAGCGCTGCAAGCGTTCTTCACGGCGAACTTCCCGGATGCGCTCAGGCTGATACCGGGTCTGGCGCGGGAGTTCTACGCCCATCCCACGGGTCTCATGGGCACCGTGCACGCGGATTCCTGGCATGACGGCGGCCGCGCCCTGCTCCTGGGCGATGCGGCCCACGCCATCGTGCCCTTCCACGGCCAGGGCATGAACTGCGCCTTCGAGGACTGCCTCGCCCTGGACGCCTGCCTGGAGCGGCATGGCGCCGACTGGCGGGAGGTGTTCGCCGAATTCGAGCTGCAACGTCGCCCGGATGCCGAAGCCATCGCCGCCATGGCTTTGGAGAACTATGTGGAGATGCGCGACGCGGTGCGCGACCCCAGGTTCCATCTGCAGAAGCAGCTGGGCTTCCTGCTGGAGGAGCGCCATCCCGGCGTGTTCGTGCCCCGCTACTCCATGGTCATGTTCCACCACCTGCGCTACTCGGATGCGCGCAAACGCGGCATCATCCAGCAGCGCATCCTGGACGAGCTTACCGGCAGCACCCAGGACCTGAAGGGCGTGGACCTGGACAAGGCAGACCGCCTGGTGCGATCCGAACTCGGCCGCCTGGAGCGGGTGCAGTGAACCCGGAGAGTCTGCTCGCGGGCTTGAGGCAGAACCCGGATGTCCTGTTCCAGGACCTGGATGTGATTAACCGCCGTGGGCTCTTGGTCAGAATCACCGAAGCGGATTACCGCCGTGCCTCGTTCCTGGACCACCGGGTGCTCAAGCCCGGTACCGCGGGTGCCTGGTTCCCCCTCCTGCGGCTCCTGGAAGAGACCGCCGATATACGCGCGGCTTTACCGCCTCATTTCATCTTCCACGTGAGCCACTGCGGCTCCACCCTGGTCTCGCGGCTCCTGGCGGAACTGCCCGGCGGCCTGCCCGTACGGGAACCCCTCCTTGTCCTGGCGCTCGCCATGCAACGGCGCGAACTTGGCCGACCCACCGCACGGCTCACGGAGAGAGCGTGGGACGAACTCTTCGAGCTGAGCCTGCAGCTGCTGGGTCGTGTTTACCGTCCCGGCGAGCGCAGCTTCATCAAAGCCACCAGCGCCTGCGCCAACCTGCTGGAACCACTGGCTGCCCAATCCCCGGCCTCCCGTGCCCTCCTCCTCTACACCGATCTCGAGACCTGGCTTTGCACCATGCTGCGGGATGAGGCGGTGCGAGAGAACGGCCGCTTCTACGCTGCCGCCTGGCTGGCCGACTTTGTGACCATGACAGGTCATGACGACATCAGGCTCTCAGAGCTCACGGATGCGGAGCAATTCACCCTCAACTGGCTCACGGGCATGCTGCACTTCGAGAAGGCGCAACAAGGGATGCCGGAGCAGGTGCTGCCCTGCGATTTCGAGGTGTTCCTGGCGGATGCCGGCGCCGGGCTCGAGTCGGCCGCGCGTTTCTTCGGCCTGGACGGTGCCCGCGCCCGGGAGACCGCCGCCGGCCCGCTGATGCATAGCTACGCCAAGAACCCGAACCAGGTTTACGACGGCGGCAAACGCCGACAAGAGCTCAAGGAAGCCCGGGAGCGGTTCGGAAAAGAAGTGGAGACGGGACTCGCCTTCGCCGCCCATCTCTGCCGCGGGCAGCCGCTGCTGGAGCCGGTCGCCCGGCATTTCCGCCGCTGAGGCTCAGCGCCTCTCGAAGCTCAGGAAGTCGTAGTCGACGGGGTTCTTCTCGTCCGCCCGGTGTTCCTCACGGGCAGTCTCCCGCCATCCCCCCGCCTCGAGTTTCGGGAAGAAGGTATCCGCCTCGGTCTGCATGTGCACCCGGGTGAGGTAGACCCGGTCCGCCCGGGGCCAGGCCATCCGATAGATCTCGCCGCCTCCCACCACCATCACTTCGGGCGCCGGTTCCGCGCGCGCCAGGGCTTCCTCCAGGGAATGGCATACCTCAACCCCCGGCGCAGCGAAGCTCCGGTCGCGGGTGATGATGAGGTTGCGCCGCTCCGGCAAGGGGCGGCCGATGGACTCCAGGGTCTTGCGGCCCATGACCACCGGTTTGCCGAGGGTGAGCCGCTTGAAATGCTTGAGGTCCGCCGGCAGGTGCCAGGGCATGCGCCCGCCCTTGCCGATGCCGTCGTCCAGGCCCGCCGCCGCCACCAGGGAGACGATCATCCGGGCTTGGCGCCGTTGGGGACGGCCTTGCCCGGCACCGCCAGGACCACGGTGCCGTCTTCCCGGTAGAAACCGGTGATCTGGGCCGAGGAACGGCGCAGGCCTATCTCAGGGCCGAAATCCACCGTGAGTTTGTAAGCTGATTTGTGCGCTTCCGGGAAAGCCTCCGCCGCGGCCACGGTCCCCGCCCGCAATTCCACCTTTTCGAAATCCTGCCGGGCGATCTCCGGCATGTCAGACGGCCACCGGCGCCCTGATGGCCGCGTGGGACTCATAACCGGCGATCTCGAAGTCCTCGAACACGTAGTCGAAGAGGCTGGGTGGACGGCGTTTGACGACGAGCCTGGGCAAGGGCTTGGGCTCGCGCCGCAACTGCTCCTCCACCTGCTCCATATGGTTCATGTAGAGATGGCAGTCGCCGCCGGTCCAGATGAACTCCCCCGGCTCCAGGTCCGTCTGCTGCGCCACCATGTGGGTGAGCAACGCGTAAGAAGCGATGTTGAACGGCACCCCCAGGAAGATGTCGGCGCTGCGCTGATAGAGCTGGCACGAGAGCCTGCCGCCGGCCACGTAGAACTGGAAGAAGGCGTGGCAGGGCTGCAGCGCCATCTGCGGGAGGTCCGCCACATTCCAGGCACTCACGATCATGCGCCGGGACTCCGGGTTGTTCCTCAGGTCCTCCAGCACGCGGCTGATCTGGTCGATGTGGCGGCCGTCGGGTGCGGGCCAGGAACGCCACTGGTAGCCATAGACCGGCCCCAGGTCGCCCTTCTCGTCCGCCCATTCGTCCCAGATGGTGACGCCGTTGTCCCGCAGGTACC